>SLHN01000198.1 GCA_007136145.1 Thioalkalivibrio sp. | reverse complement strand
GCTGCGCATCCCGATGCGCCCCGACAGTCGCAGCCTGAACCTCTCCAACTCGGTCGCGATCATGGTGTTCGAGGCCTGGCGACAACTGGGCTACGCCGGTGGCGGATAAGGCGATTGCCGCAACCACGCTCCACCATCAGGGGTGTCTGATCACCAGGGACGCGAGGGTGGGTGCGCTGGAGGAAATCGACACGTTCTGGCGATTTCCAGCCGCGCGGCGTTCGGGCTATTCGTCCTCGGCCACCGGGTCGCGTTCGAGCAGGCGACGGACGGCTTCGCGGACGGGGCGGTTCCGGTAGAGCACCGCGTGGACCTCGGCGCAGATCGGCATCTCGACGCCGGCCTGGTCGGCCTTGGCCGCAGCCACCCGCGCGGTATCGGCGCCCTCGATCGCCTGACCGATCCGGCGTCGGGCGGTTTCCAGGTCGAACCCCTGGCCCAGAAAGAGGCCGAGGCGCCGGTTGCGTGACTGGTCGTCGGTACACGTCAGGATCAGGTCGCCAAGACCCGAAAGCCCGGTGAGGGTCTGCGGCCTCGCGCCAACGGCGACACCGAAGCGTTGCAGTTCGGCGAGACCCCGGGTCATCAGCGCGGCGCGAGCGTTGGCACCGAAACCGGCGCCATCGGAGATGCCCGCGGCAATCGCCAGCACGTTCTTGAACGCGGCTCCCAGCTCCACCCCAAGCACATCGGCGTTGCGATAAACCCGCATGGAGCGGCCATGAAATGCGCGCGCAACCACTTCTCCGAGTTCCGTATCCGCGGCGGCCACGGTTAGCGCCGTAGGCTGTTCACGGGCGACTTCGGCCGCGAACGAAGGACCGGACAGGACAGCCGAGGCCTGACCGGGCAGTTCCTCGTCCAGCACTTCATGCAGCCAGGCGCCAGTAGTGGTTTCCAGTCCTTTCGTGGCCCAGGCGATGCGCTGCCCCTCACCGAGACGCTGACCGACCCAACGCAGGGTCTCGCGAAAGCCACTCGTAGGTACCGCAACCATGATCAGATCACGGCCGTGAACCGCCAGATTCGGGTCCGAAACAACACGCAAATTGTCGGGAAACCGGACGCTCGGGAGATAGCGGGCGTTTTCTCGGTTGGTGTCGAGCCGGGCGGCATGCCCCGGATCCCGAGCCCAGAGGACAACGTCGGGGTTCAGCCGCGCGCTCTGCATGGCCAGCGCCGTTCCCCAGGATCCGGCCCCGAGGACGGCGATGCGTAGTGGTATGGACATGCTGTACCGGAGACTCGGGGTTCAGTAGGTTCGGGGAGATTCCCCGATCTCCAGCCTCAGCTTGGTCATGCGGATGCCGGACCTGGCGCCCCAGCCTGGCCAGCCGCCTGATTCGCGCGCTCCTGCTGATGCTGTACGTACAGCGCATCGAAGTTAACCGGCTGCAGGAGCATCTGCGGAAAACCACCCTTCAGTACCAGATCGGCCACCACCTCACGAGCAAAGGGGAACAGCAGGTTGGGGCAATAGGCGCCCAACAGGTGGCCCTGTTGCTCCGGCGGGAACCCCCGCGCGACGAACACGCCGGCTTGCTTTACCTCGACCAGATAGGCGGTCTCGTCCTGCGACTTCGTCGTTACCGTCAAGGCAAGCTCAACCTCAAACACTTCGTCCTGTTCGTTCAGACGGCGCGCCTGGGTGTTCAACTGGATGTTGGTTTCACCCTTCCACTCCTTGAGGAACACGGCGGGGGCTCCCGGCGACTCGAAGGAAACGTCCTTTATGAACAGTTTTTGTATCGCAAACTCGGGACCCTGGTTCTGCGCCGGCGCCGCACCGGAATTCGTGCCAGCAGCGGGGTTGGTATCTTCAGCCATTTTGGTTCTCTCTTTGCGGGAATGTTGAATCGGTCTGTGCCCGGGGCGACAGTCAGCCGGCGCTGTGCCTGCGTGCCCAGGCAATGATATCGGCAGCCGAAAGCGCACCGCTCTGACGCGCAATCTCGTGACCGCCACGAAACAGGACGAGGGTCGGAATGCCTCGAATGGCAAAGCGGGCCCCGGCATCCGGATGTGCCTCTGTATCGAGTTTCAGCAGACGCAGGCCGGGCTCAAGGTCGCGCGCCGCGGCGACAAACTGCGGAGCCATCATGCGGCAGGGGGCACACCAGGGCGCCCAGAAGTCGACCAGGATCGGTCGCTCGTCGCGCATCACGAAACGCTCGAGCCGGGCGAGATCCACAGCCACGGGCTCGCCCGAGAACAGCGACTCGTGGCAGGCTCCACAACGCGCGGAACCCGCGTTGGCGTCGGGAACGCGGTTCACCTGACCGCAATGGGGACAGACGCGATGGACCGCACTCATTCCTTCCCCCTTTCCTGAGCCACCAGCTCCTCAAGCCCTCCGGACCGGTGCAGCGCGGCGAGGTCATCGTAGCCACCGATATGCGTCTCGCCGAAAAAAATCTGTGGGACCGAACTGCGCCCTGCGCGCTCTTCCATGACGCTCCGCTCCTTGGGCTCGAGGTCGATACGGATGGCATCGTACTCGTAACCGAGCCGCTCTAGAAGCTCGCGCGCCAGCCCACAGTAGGGACAGAAAGCGTTGAGGTAAATCTGGAAACGCATGGTTCGGAGCTATTTTTTCTTGACCGGCAAACCCGCCGACTGCCACGCCTGGATTCCGCCCTGCAAATTGGTCACGTCGCTGAACCCGGCGGCAACCAGTTGCGAGGCCGCCACCGCGGAACGCGCTCCGGAGCGGCAATACACCACTACCGGGGATTCCTTGAAACGCTCGATGTCCTTCAGCCGCTGCTTCAACACGCCGAGCGGGATATGGCGCGCGCCACCGATGCGCCCGCCGGTGAACTCGTTGTCCTCGCGAACGTCCAGAACCAGCGCTCCCTCCTGATTCATCACTCGTACAGCCTCGGCCGGAGGGAGCGCGCGATACTTGCGCGTCAGGCGTTGGAATTCCGTGTACAGAATGAGGGCGATAATGGCTATCAGGGCACCCGAAAGGATGGGATGGTTGCCCAGGAATTCCGGCAATCGTTCAAGCATATCAGGAACCGTCAGGGGTCAGGAGCGACAGAAAACATCCTGCATCATACTGATGAGGCGCAGCGTGCGGGCATCTCCCACGCGATAATACACGCGGTTGGCGTCCTTGCGTGTCGCAAGGATACCCTTGTCACGCAAAATGCCAAGGTGCTGAGAGATATTGCTCTGCGATGTGCCGACCTGGTCGACGATTTCCTGGACGCTGATCTCGCGGTCGCCCAGGATGCAGAGTATCTTCAGCCGCAGCGGGTGTGACATCGCCTTCAGGGAACGGGACGCACGTTCGATATCCTCGTCCTTCGACATCAGCGATTCATCGAAGCAGGTCGGGTCGTGATTCACTGTGAGGCACCCGTATTTTAGGAAATTCATGGGCGGATACGAATAGTCATTCTGAATATAAGCAATCAAAAGTACTCGCATATTCCCCCGAACGCAATGGTTCCCATGGAAAAATCGCCCCTCTTACAGCCTGTTGGGTGGCTTCTGGCCCTGTTGAGCCTGTTTCTCGTACCGGCTGCAGCCGTCGAAACCGGCTCCGAGCTAGACGCAACCCGCGAGGCGATGCGGGCTCTGGAAAGCGAACAGGCGCGGCGACTACGTGAGATCGAACGTCTTGAGGAGCGGGTTGCCGAGGTTGCGAGACGCTACCAGTACCTCAGACGCGAACAGCGCGGGCTGGCCGCGGCCGTTGCCACACAGGATATCGCGGTTACGGCAAGTGAACGCGAAGTGATGCAGCGCGAGCGCGAGCTGGATGCCGCGAAGGACCAGGCGCGGCAGTTGCTTCGTGGCCAATGGCTGCGTGAGCGCCATCATCGGTGGAGCCCCTCGGATGACCGCATGGCACGGCACCAGAGGCCGCTCGATTCCCGCATACACGCCCAACGCGAGGAGGCACTCGCGGGAATCGCGAGGCAGGTCCGCGCGCTGACCGAAGCCAGGGACAAACTCTCGAAAGACCGCGACGAGCTGGCCAGCCGAGAGGACCAGGCACACAGCAAGCTGCGCGAAGTGGTGCGGCAGGAAGAAGAGCTGGACGCTTTGCTGGCGAGGCTGCAGCAGCAGGTGGAGGACGACGCCCTGGAGATCGAGCGACTGCAGCGCAATGCCGAAACCCTGGAAGGAGTATTGCGGCGAATGGAAGCTCAGGCCGCTGCCGATCGCGCCCGTGCCGCGCGGCCCCCGACTACACGGACTGATGCACGTTTTTCCAGCCTGCGCGGGTCACTGCCGCACCCGGTCGATGGTCCGGTGATGCATCCGTTTGGAAGCCGGCGCGGCGGCGGGCTGGAAGCCCGATGGCGGGGCGCCGTGTTCGAGGCTGGCGACGACGCCGTGGTGCGTGCGGTCCATTCCGGACGAGTGGTGTTTTCGGACTGGATGCGTGGTTATGGCTTCCTGGTGATCCTGGATCACGGTGAGGATTATCTGACACTGTACGGGAACAATCGGGAACTCCTGGCGCGTCAGGGAGAACAAGTCGCCCCGGGCGCCGTCATCGCTCGAGCGGGGGCGACGAGTACGGTGATCGCGCCTGGTCTCTATTTTGAATTACGGCATCAAGGAAGACCATTGAACCCAAACCCATGGTGGCACTCAAAGCAATGAAGCGCTGGATGCAGGTCTTGGTAGTGCAAGTACAGCACGGCGATACTGGTCACCACGCACTCGCGGCCAGGGGTCGCCAATCATGATGACGGCTTCGGGCAGGGTTGCCCAGGATCGCCAGACAGCCAGGCGCCAATAATACGCGTAATCATTGCGGCGCAGCCGTGTGGCAGTGGTAACATTCGGAGCAACAGCTTCCCGTATGATGGGGATTCCTACATGAATAAGCGTTCCAGCGTCGGGTACGGTCTCGTTACCGGCATCATTCTGGGGGTCTTCCTCAGTGTATCGATCGGAGTGTTCGCCGACCGTAACGACGGTGCAAACGCGACGCTCCCGGTGGAAGATCTTCGCCGTTTCACCGACGTATACATGCGCATCAAGCGAAACTATGTCTCGGAGGTGGACGACCGCGACCTGCTGGACAACGCCATCAAGGGGATGCTTTCCGGGCTCGATCCCCACTCAGCCTACCTGGATGAGCGGGAGTTCCGCGACCTTCAGGTCGGCACCAGCGGCGAGTTCGGCGGCCTCGGAATCGAAGTCGGCATGGAAGATGGCTTCATAAAGGTGATCTCGCCGATAGACGATACGCCGGCCAGTCGTGCGGGCATCCGTGCCGGTGACCTGATCATTCGTCTCGACGACACCCCTGTGAAAGGCATGACCCTCTCCGATGCCGTGAACAAGATGCGCGGCAAGCGCGGGACGGACATCACGCTGACAATCATGCGTGACGGTGCCGATGGGCCACAACGCATCACCATCACCCGAGATATCATTCGAGTACAAAGCGTGCGCTGGGAGGTGCTCGAACCGGGCTTCGGCTACGTTCGCATTACCAATTTCCAGGCACGCACCGCGCGCGACCTGGTCCGCGCGATCGAGGCGCTGAAGGACGACGGACCATTGCAGGGGCTGGTTCTGGACCTCCGAAACAACCCGGGGGGCGTGCTGAACGGCGCGGTCGGGGTATCCGATGCCTTCCTCGACGGAGGCCTGATTGTCTATACCGAGGGTCGACTGCAGGAGTCGCAGTTCCGTTATACCGCATCACCTGGCGACGTGGCAGGCGGCGTGCCGCTGGTCGTATTGGTGAACGAGGGTTCAGCGTCGGCCTCGGAAATCGTGGCCGGAGCGCTTCAGGACCACAAACGCGCGGTGATCATGGGTGCGCCCACCTTCGGCAAGGGATCGGTGCAGACCATTCTGCCGTTATCCCAGGACACGGCGATCAAGCTGACCACCGCCCGGTACTTCACGCCGGATGGTCGTTCGATTCAGGCCGAAGGCATCCAGCCGGACATCAAAATCGAGACGCTGACGGTGTCCCGTGCCGCGGACAATGGCCCCCGCATCAACGAGGCGAGTCTGCAGAATCGCCTGGAAGGTGCCGATGAAAGCAACAATCAGGGACGCCAAAGGCCGTCCAGCGATGAAGAGAGCGAGACCCTTGCCCAGCGTGATTACGGGCTCAACGAGGCGCTGAATCTGCTCAAGGGTCTCGCCATTCTCGGGAAACGGCTGTGAGCGATCGCCCGGAGATAATCCGGGTTCTGGTTCCGCTGGCACCAGGTGCGGAAGAACTGGAAGCGGTCACGATCATCGACTTGTTGCGCCGGGCGGGGTTCAGTGTGGTTGTCGCCGGACTGGATGGCGGCCCGGTGGAATGTTCCCGTGGTACCGTGATCCTGCCCGATGTGCCGCTTGCCGACGTTCTGAACGATCGTTTCGATCTCATCGTGTTGCCCGGAGGGCTGCCCGGTGCCGACCACCTCCGGGACGACAGCCGACTGCAAGCGATGCTGCTCCGACAATCCGAAGCAGGACGCCTGCTTGGCGCCATCTGCGCCGCCCCCAAGGCATTGGCCAGCGCAGGCCTATTGAAGGGGCGGCGGGTGACGGCCTACACGGGCGCCCTTGAGGACATTGGGACGCCCTCGACTGGTGCCGCAGTGGAAATCGACGCCGGCTTGGTCACCGGGCGCGGCCCGGGAGTGGCAATGGACTTCACACTGGCACTGATTGAGCAACTCGCCGGCTCCGAGGCCCGAGTGCGAGTCGAGGGGCCGCTCCTTCGTTGACTCAGTGCGGCTTCCGCCGCGACACCCAGGTCCACGCAAAGGGCGGAGTGGTGCTGCTATTGCTATTCACGTTAAGCGACAAGCAACGGCTCCTTGGCGTGCTTTACGATTTGTAATCTTTCAGGGTGACCGCTGGCCTGACCGTTAGCGTGAAAGAACCGCGTAGGGTGCCGTGAGGCGCAGCCGAACCGCACCGACACCACGCCGGTCCAGGCTCCCGGGCCTCGAACGGTGCAATTCGCTGCGCTCATTGGCACCCTACGCCTCCATCTTTCATGTTTCGGGATGGCAGGCGTGGCCATGACAGTTAGCCAGGCTCCAACCACTCGGCTACGTGGGGCAGGAAGTGGGCCAAACCCTCCAGGACGCCGGCCGCATAGTTGCCATTCATGCCGAGGAAACCGCCGCGTGCGATGTAGAGCCGATCCGGGTATCCCGCCATGGCGACCTTTTCCATGGCTTCCTCCCGAATATCGTCCGGGGCATTGCGCACCAGGACCGCCTGCAGGCCGCTGACCAGAACCTCGAGGTCGTTGCCGCTGTCGCCAGAGAACACCGTCTGCGTCTCGTTGAATCCCTTTTTCCGCATCAGGAACCGAATCGCGTGGAGCTTGTTGGCCGCAGCCGGCAACACGTCGAGCAGGCCGCTGTCCGCGGCCTCATCCACACTCCAGATCAGGCTGGCGCGAATGCGGTGTCGATCGAGCCGCTCCCGGATCTCGGCGAGCAGCGGCTCCGGCCTCGTGCCGACCGGTGCGTAGAAGCTCAGTTTGAAATCGTTCTGCTTTTCCGGCTCCTGCAACCGCAGGTCGTCGAGGTTTGCCAGCAGGCCTGCGATTGCCTCACCGTCGTACCCCCGCCAGTCTGGCGCGATCTCGTCGGACCACGCGCGCCAGGGCCGCCATTCCCCGCCCATCACCTGGTAAATCGTCGTGCCGACATCGCCGATCGCGTAGTCCGGGATAGGCAGATCGTAATCGCGGATCGCGGCCTCCAGCAGCGCCTTGTGGCGGCCGGTAACATAGACCAGGGTGGACTCAGGTCGTGCGGCAAAACGGCGCAGGCGCGGCCTTGCCTCTGGCGATTCCGGCTGGACACCGTTGGGTATCACCGTGCGGTCCAGGTCGGTACATAGTACGGTCTCCGTGTTCGCCATCATCGCTCCTGAATTCGCAACCATGAGAGCTGGGTGGCTGACTAAGCAGATACCCGGAGATCAGTCCTCGATCGGGACCAGCTCGAGTGCAATCTCCAGTTCGGTTTCGCTGCCATCGCGCCAGATCGTAACAGTGACCACTTCGCCTGCGTCGCGTTCGAGCACGACCCGCTGGACGTCAATGGCACGTGTGACCGGCTGACCCTCGATGGCCGTAATCACATCCATGCCAAACGGGTAGGGCCGATCATCAAACAACACGGCACCCTCCGGACCTTTGATGCCGGCACGATCGGCGGGGCCATCCTTCGATACTCCCGTGACCACGACACCCTGGGCAGGCAGACCCAGTTCGTCCCGCAATTCACGGGGATAATCCGCGACCCGCAAGCCGATCTGCAAGCCCAGCCGGGGCCGGCCCGGTAACTGGGCGGCGGCAACCGCCAGGCCGGACAGACCACCCGCACGCAACTCCTCCATCGCTTCGCGCAGGAGATTGCTCGGCACGGCAAGACCGATGCCCGCGAATGCGCCAGCCGGCGCGAGAATGGTGTTGTTGATGCCCACGACTTGCCCGGCGGAGTTCAGTAGCGGCCCGCCAGAGTTTCCGGGGTTGATCGCGGCATCGGTCTGAATGTAAGGAATATCGATTCCCACCAACCCCGGCTGATGGCGTTCCACGGCCGAGATGATCCCGGCTGTCACGCTCGAATGCAGGCCGAATGGGTTACCGATCGCGATTGCCTTTTGTCCGACCCTTACCCGATTCGAATCAGCCAGCGGAATCACTGCCACTGCAGGCGCTTCTCCGGGATACAGTAATTCCAGTAATGCCAGATCCACGTCCGGGTTTGCACCCACGACGCGAACCGGATGCTCGACCTCAGGAGTGCCGAGATAGGAAACGCTGAGCGCTGCTCCGGGTGCCAGATCGACACGATCTTCCGAAGCATCGCCCACCGCAATCGCGATCACGTGGAAATTGGTGATGATGCGACCAGCCTCGTCCACCACGAATCCGCTTCCGCCAGCCACCCGCCGCCCGTCCGAGGGGCGTTCCCCGTCATCATCCGAGGCAGAAACACGGACTGAGACTACGCTGGGTCCAGCCGTACGGACCACGTCGATCGTATTCCTCTCATCTGGCAGACGGGAGCCGGCCGCGTCGGTGCCGACCGCGCAACCGGCCGTTGCAACCAGAAGTGCGGACAGAACGACGCCCACGAGCAATCCCCACGGACGCGGTTGAGGCACGCAGCGAGCATATCCGAGACGCACTTGGTCAGGATCACCTTTGGTCAACGTAGACAGTTTCGTCACCGCACATTCGCCCTGGAACCTGATCGAGCCACCAGCATAGAGCTTCGCGTCTCAACAGCCAAACCACCATCGCACCCACGATCGACTTCAGCAGCCAGCACCGGATCCAGCACTCCGAACTCAACCGGTGGGATGCTCACTCGACGGTGACCGACTTCGCAAGGTTGCGCGGCTGATCAACGTCGGTGCCCTTCAACACCGCTGTGTGGTAGGCCAGAAGCTGCAACGGCAGCGTGAACAGGATCGGAGCCAGAGGCTCGAAAACACTCCCACAAGGCAGCCCGATCCAGATATCGGCTGCGCTCAGGGCCTGGGCAGTGTCGTGTTCGGCAAACACGATCAACTGACCACCCCGCGCGCGCACCTCCTGCAGGTTACTGGCGAGCTTTTCCAGCTGGGTATCGTTCGGCGCTACGGCAATCACGGGCATATCCGCGTCGACAAGTGCCAGAGGGCCGTGTTTGAGTTCACCCGAGGGATAGGCCTCGGCATGAATGTAGGAGATCTCCTTTAGCTTCAACGCGCCCTCGAGCGCGATCGGGAAATGCAGGCCGCGGCCAAGGAAAAGCGCGTGTTCGCGCTCCACCAATTCTTCAGCCACCAGTTTGACATCATCGTCCATGGCCAAGACGGCACGAACCTGGTCCGGCAGTGCTCGGAGGGCCTGGAGCCATTGTGCGCGGACCGAGACCTGCATCGTTGCCAAAGGGCTGTGTTCAGCCAACAACAGTACGAGGATAGCCAGCGCCACCAGCTGGGTCGAGAAGGCTTTGGTCGAAGCAACGCCGATTTCCGGGCCAGCGTGAGTCATCAGCACCAGGTCTGCATTGCGCGCCATCGTGCTTTCGGGGACATTGCAGATAGCCAAACGCGCACAGAAAGGCTCCGCACGGGACTGTTTCAGTACGGCAAGCGTGTCCGCGGTCTCACCAGATTGGGAGATCACTACCAGCAAGGTGCCTGAGGCAACCACATGTGGCCGATAGCGGTATTCGCTCGCCACCTCGACCTGGCAGGGAATCCCCAGCGCCGCCTCGATCCAGTAGCGGGCCACCATGCCAGCATGATAGCTGGTACCGCAGGCAACAACCTGAACCGCACGCACCTCCGCGAGCCGACGCGCGGTATCCGGGCCCAGAAGGTTTGGAAGCAGGTGCTGAACTCCGAGACGGCCTTCAAGGGTGGCGGCGATGGCCTCGGGCTGCTCGTGGATCTCCTTCGCCATAAAGTGCCGGTACTCACCGCGGTCGGCGGCCAGAGAGTCCCGGCTGCTTTCGCGAACGGGTCGCTGTATCGGCATCCCTTTGGCGTCGAAGATGCTGATGGCAAGGCGTTCCAGCACCGCGAAATCACCGTCTTCCAGGTCCACGAAACGCTGGGTCACCGGAAGGAGGGCCTGCACGTCGGAGGCGGCAAAGTTTTCGCCGATGCCCAGGCCAATGACCAGCGGACTGCCTTCGCGCGCCAGAAATACGCGCTCCGGTGTCTCGCGATCGAGCACCGCAACCGCGAAGGCACCCTGCAGCTTGCCGGCCGCGACCCTCAGAGCCGTCAGGAGGTCTCCGCTCCCATTTCCCAGTTCCTCGACGATCAGATGGGCGATAACCTCGGTGTCAGTCTCGGAGGTGAAGCGGTGCCCTCTCGCTTGCAGCATCGCTCGCAACTCGGCGTGGTTCTCGATAATGCCGTTGTGCACAACAGCGATACGCTCGACCGAGACATGGGGATGGGCATTCTCGGTGCTGGGCTTTCCGTGCGTGGCCCAGCGGGTGTGGGCGACACCAGCGCTAGCCTTCAAAGCATGCCGCTCCACCGCTTCGGCGAGCGCCGCGACCTTGCCCAGCCTGCGCTCACGCAACAGATTCCCGTTTGCGAGCAAGGCGATCCCGGCCGAGTCGTAGCCGCGGTATTCAAGACGACGCAGACCTTCGATCAGAATCGGGACGATATTTCGTTCAGCGATACCAGCGACGATTCCACACATGGCGGGAGTCTAATCCTTGGCGGGGCGGGGTGTCTTTCGCGGGCGTTCCCAGTCGGAGCGGGTCACTTGGGGCGACCGCGTCAGCGTCAGCGTTCCAGGCGGCGCGTCGCGGGCCAACACGGTCCCGGCACCAATGGTGGCCGCGTCACCCACGACCACCGGGGCCACCAGCGCCGAGTTCGAGCCGATGAAGGCATCGGCGCCGATGCTGGTGTGGTGCTTGTTCGCGCCATCGTAGTTGCAGGTGATGGTACCGGCACCGATGTTGGCACGCGCGCCCACCGTCGCGTCACCCAGATACGTCAGGTGGTTAGCCTTGGCGTCGGGTCCAAGAGTCGCATTCTTCGTTTCGACGAAGTTGCCGACACGCGCGCCAGCCTCCAACCGCGTCCCGGGACGCAGGCGCGCGAATGGCCCCGCGTGGCAGCCAGGCCCAATCTCGCAGGATTCAAGCAGTGAATAGGCGTCGATCACCGTGTCATCACCGACGGTAACATCGCGCAACCGACAGCCGGGGCCGATCCGCACACCATCACCCAACCGAACCGTGCCTTCCACGATCACGTTCACATCCACTTGGCAGTCCCGCCCGAAAACCAACTCACCGCGCAAGTCGAAGCGAGCCGGATCGGCCAGGGCCAGACCGTCACGCAGGCAAGCCTCGGCGCGCGCACGCAGATACTGGCGTTCCTGTTGCGCCAGTTGCGCACGGTCATTGACTCCCAGCACCGCCTCGGGCCGTGAGCTCAGGACCAGCGCCACCGGGAGGCTCTCCGAGCGAGCGGCCGCGACCACGTCGGTCAGATACCATTCGCCCTGGCGCCGCACGGCCTCGGACTCCCCGGCGGTCAGCCAGCGCTGAAGATCACCAGCGGCCGCACATAGAATTCCGGTATTGATACGCCGGATGCGCCGGATCCCGGCATCTGCGTCGCGTTCCTCGACGATCCGCTCGAGATGCCCTGGCGGGTGTTCGATCAATCGGCCGTACCCAGAGGGATCCGGGATTTCCGCCCCAAGGACCACAAGGCGGGCGTCACTATCCAGGCAAGCCGCGAGATCGGATTCCGGGATCAGTGGCACGTCACCATAGAGAACGAGCACTCGATCCGATGGATCCTGGCCGGCCAGTGCGAGGCTGACCGCGTGTCCGGTACCCTTCTGCTCCGCCTGTTCGACGAAGCGGAGGTCGTCCGCACCAACGGTCTTGACCACTCCCTCGGCCTGGTGCCCGACTACCACCGTGACCGAATGTGGCTCCAGTGCACGGGCGCGCCGGAGCACGTGCGCGATCAGCGGTTCGCCGCCCAACGGTTGCAGAACCTTGGGCAGGCGCGAACGCATGCGGGTGCCCTTGCCTGCCGCGAGCACCACCACGTGCAGGGAAGCTGTGACGTCAGTCAACCCAAAACTCCACAAGTGCATCGATGCAGCGTCGAAGCGCCTCTTTGTGGAGTCCTGAAGCTTGCTCCCGCTTCGGATCTCCTGGGCTGCCCGCAGCCCACAAAACGGTGACAAGCCGCCTGACCCCATAGGCCTGCGCGGGAGAGCACTGCAGACACCACGCTCAGCTGGAGCGGCGAAGCTTCTGGATCATCTGCAGGCGTGCCGCGGCCTCGACCAGTTCGGCCTGGGCCTTCGCATAGTCGAAATCGGCCTTGGAGTTGGCAAGTGCATCCTCGGCCCGCCGCTTCGCCTCCAGTGCCTCTGCCTCGTCAAGGTCCTTGGCTCGGATCGCGGTATCCGCGAGCACCGTTACCACGTGCGGCTGCACCTCGAGAATCCCTCCCGAGACAAACACCCGCTGCGGGTCGCCGTCCTCGGTCTCGCGGATGCGCAGCTCCCCCGGCTTAAGGCGCGCCAGCAGTTGGGTGTGGCGGGGATAGATCCCCACCTCGCCGACCTCGGTGGTGGCGGCGATCATGTAAGCCTCACCCGAGTAGATCGACTCTTCGGCACTGACGACGTCGACGTGAATGGTCATGGCCATGGTAAACGCTCCTTAGGCACCAGCACGCGCGCGGCGCGCACCTGATTCCCCGGTCCCGCAAGCGGGACAGGGGCGGGGAGAGTGAACGATCATGGCGCTACGCGCCCGACGTCTCTCTTTCCGTGTAATGCGTATCGGCATGGTCGCTACTTCAGCTTCTCGGCCTTTTCGACAGCTTCTTCGATCGAACCAACCATGTAGAACGCCTGCTCCGGCAAGTGATCGTATTCGCCGGCGACGATCGCCGCGAAGCCGCGAATGGTGTCCTTCAGCGACACGTACTTGCCAGGGGACCCGGTGAAGACCTCGGCGACGAAGAAGGGCTGGGACAGAAACCGTTGGATCTTGCGCGCCCGGGCCACCAGTAGCTTGTCGTCCTCGGAGAGTTCGTCCATGCCGAGGATCGCGATGATGTCCTTCAGCTCCTTGTAGCGCTGCAGGGTGTTCTGGACCGCGCGGGCGGTGTCGTAGTGCTCGTGCCCGATCACATTCGCATCCAGCTGGCGGCTGGTGGAATCCAGTGGATCGACCGCCGGGTAGATGCCAAGTTCGGCGATCTGACGCGAAAGCACGACCGTTGCATCAAGGTGCGCGAATGTAGTCGCGGGCGAGGGATCGGTCAGGTCGTCCGCCGGCACGTACACTGCCTGGATCGAGGTAATCGATCCCTTTTGGGTGGAAGTGATGCGCTCCTGCAGAACGCCCATCTCTTCGGCCAGCGTCGGCTGATAGCCCACCGCTGAAGGCATGCGACCAAGCAGCGCCGAAACCTCGGTCCCCGCCAACGTGTACCGGTAGATGTTGTCGATGAACATCAGCACGTCGCGGCCTTCGTCGCGGAAGTACTCGGCCATGGTCAGACCAGTCAGCGCGACGCGAAGGCGGTTGCCCGGGGGCTCGTTCATCTGGCCGTAGACCAGCGCCACCTTGTCAAGGACGTTGGACTCCTTCATCTCGTGATAGAAGTCATTGCCCTCGCGGGTGCGCTCGCCAACACCGGCAAATACCGAGTAGCCGCTGTGTTCGATGGCGATGTTGCGGATCAGTTCCATCATGTTCACGGTCTTGCCGACCCCGGCGCCGCCGAACAGGCCGACCTTGCCGCCCTTCGCGAACGGGCAGAGCAGGTCGATGACCTTGATGCCAGTCTCGAGGAGTTCGGTGGACCCCGCCTGTTCGTCGAAGGCCGGCGCGGCGCGGTGGATCGACCAGTGCTCCTTGGCCTCCACCGGACCGGCATTGTCGATAGGCTTGCCGAGCACGTCCATCACCCGCCCGAGCGTCTCGACTCCGACCGGTACCTGGATCGCCCGGCCAGTGGAGGTAACCTCCATCTGCCGCTTCAGGCCGTCGGTGGTCCCCATCGCGATCGTGCGCACGATGCCGTCCCCAAGCTGTTGCTGTACTTCCAGGGTCAGGTCGGTCTCGGCGAGATGCAGGGCATCGTAGATCTTCGGCACGGCGTCGCGGGGAAACTCCACGTCGACCACTGCGCCGATGATTTCGACAATCTTTCCAGAACTCATGTGTGCAATCCTCTAAGTCGGTAATTCTTGCCTGGGCGCGGGGCCAAATGCCGGGACGCGGGGTGGAGATCGCACCGCCGCTCGACGCTGCTAGACGGCGGCCGCGCCGCCAACGATCTCCGATATCTCCTGGGTGATCGCGGCCTGACGGGCCTTGTTGTAAATCAGTTGCAGTTCCTTGATAAGTGAGCCCGCGTTGTCCGAGGCCGACTTCATCGCCACCATGCGCGCCGCCATCTCGCAGGCGACGTTCTCGACCACGGCCTGGTAGATCATCGACTCCACGTAGCGCTCGAGCAGGGTATCCAGCACAGGATGGGTATCGGGCTCGTAAATGTAGTCCCAATGGTGCTTGAGTTCCTGCTCCTGGCTGGGTGCCGTGGGCAGCATCTGCGATACCACAGGCTGCTGGGTCATGGTGTTGATGAACTTGTTCTCGATCAGCAGCACCTGGTCAATACGCCCATCGCGGAACCCGTCGAGTACCACTTTGATGCCGCCCACCAGATCCGTCATGCGCGGGCGATCACCCAGATGCGTCGCTTCGGCGATGATGTTACCGCCCAGGCGTTTGAAGAAACCCAATGCCTTGTTGCCGAAAAGGCAGAGATCGACCTCCACTCCCTGATCACGGAAACGCCGCATCTCTCCCACGGCCTTCTTGAACAGGTTCACGTTCAGGCCACCGCAAAGCCCACGGTCGGTCGACACGATGATCAGCGCCACGCGTTTCACCTCGCGCTCGATCATGAACGGGTGCCGGTACTCCGCGTTGGCCATTGCGACATGACCGATC
>SLHN01000029.1 GCA_007136145.1 Thioalkalivibrio sp. | reverse complement strand
GTGATCCACGCAGCCGATTACGTCGACCCGACCTGGATCGAGCGGCAGGGCCGTATCGGACGCAGCCACGGCTGTCCCGCCGTACGGCCGGAGATCGCCCGGGATGTCGTTGACAACCTCAAGGACGGGCAATTCCTGTTCAAGTACTACCCCGATCAGGACTGGCTCGCGTCGTCCGCTTACCTGAATTGCCACACGAGTCAGGTCGCCGGCGTTACCCGTTAGCAGGACGGTGGCCCACATGCCAGCACGCGGCCGAACCCACCAACGCGGATAATCCCTTGGGCTTAACCGATTGGTACTGGATGGTAGCGACATGACGTGGCATGCTTCGCGCCTATGCGAATCCTGATCCGTTATTTCTTTCGCGCTTTGCGCGCGGTGCTGACGCCCGTCCTCTTGCTAGGAGACAAATTAACGACTCCCAAGAGCATGGAGCGCGACCCTTCCGACCAGGCACGGGTCGATATAGAGACGAGTCGCCTCGCGCTTTACCAGTTTCCGGGCTGTCCGTTCTGCATAAAGACCCGGCGTGCCATACGGCGCCTCGGTCTGAACATTGAGTTGCGCAATGCGCAACCCGAGGGTGAGCACCGCATGGAACTGCTCCAGGGCGGAGGCAAAATTCAAGTGCCATGTCTGCGGATTCAGAACACCGAAGGCCAAGACGAATGGATGTACGAATCCCAAGCGATCATCCACTACCTCGAAGATCGGTTCGGACCCGCACAAACCGCGGAATCATCCTGACACAACCATTAAGGGAACGCTGATTAATCCGTCATCGCGATAACGAATCAATCAGCACTTCCCGAATCCTGCACTCGGCCGAATCTCGTACAGCAACCGACCTCATTTCCGCACGACACGCTGCTTCCCCGGAACGAACCCGTGCTTGACCCATACACGGCGCTGACGGGATACTCCTGTCAACGTCAGGGAATCACCCACCGCGCTTCGCCCCTTCCTCATCCAAAAAGATTGGACGACAGTGATCAAACACAAAATTCTCGTCACCGGACCAGTGGGCTCAGGGAAAACGACGTTCATTCGGGCCGCCAGTGACAGTTTCATCGACACTGAAGAAAAAGCCACGGATGCAACGACGCTTCGCAAGGCATCAACAACCGTTACCATGGATTTCGGGACGTTGGACATTGGCGAGAACGAGCGGATCCAGTTCTACGGAACGCCGGGCCAACTCCGATTCAGCTTTATGTGGGACGTCCTGACGCGCGGTGTCGCCAAGGACTGCCTGGGTGTGATCCTGCTGATCGACAACGCCAGGAACTATCCGTACAGGGATCTGAAATTCTTCACGCAGGAATTCAAGGACCTGATGTCGCGGACCAAGACCGTGATCGGGGTAACCCGCAGCGACGTTCAGGAAAAGCCGACCATCGATGTCTACCACTCCTGGCTGCAGAAGCTGCGTCTCGACTACGAGGTCACCTATCTGGACGCTCGGAAAGGTAGCGACATCCTGTCGTTGGTCCGATCCCTGATCCAACCCCACACGGATTTCCGGGACTGGGAATCGCTGGACGCCTGGCAACGATTCGACCCGAGCGAGTCCGGGGCCAGCGAATCGGATTCGCAAACGGAGTACCTTGCGGGAGAGGCTGAACCCGGCTTGGATGCACCCGAGGAGAGCGGACGGCTGTCGCTTTCCGGCATCGCTGAACCGACAGACACATCGACGCAATCGGAGGCCGCGCCCGTTTCCGGGGTAACATCGGATGCGAGCCAGGCCCCCGTCGCTGCCACGGGCCAATCGGCCCGCGGTGAGGAATACCCGGCTGGAGCCAGGCATGGTGACAAATCGCGTGGTAAGGATCCTTACCGGGAAAAGGTGACCATAAAAGAGAGCATCGTTCAGAAGGTGATGCAGATCCGAGGCGTGAAGGGCGTCGCTCTGGCGACATCCATGGGTGACATCATCGAATCCACCATCGCGGACGCGCAGGTAATGGAATTCATGGGTTTCCTGGCCGGTGTCGTGCCTGCGGTCGAAAATGCCGCAAACATGGGTCAGATCAGCGAGGTGATCCTGAAAGGTTCCGGAGACGATCTGGCCATCGTGTACGTAGAGGAGGAACAATCACTCGGTATCATTGCCGAAAACCGGACCTCGGTACGAATTCTGAAGCAGCAGATCTCCGACATGCTGCAGTGGGACTGAGCCATGGAAACCATATTGAGAGAACTGCAGCAACTCGCCGGTGTGGAGCATGGCTGTATCTTTCACGACGGCGAGATCGTTGCGACCACATTCCCTGATGCCCAGACACGAAAACTGCTCCCGTTGGGCCGCGTGCTCGACCAGATCTTCAACGGCTCGGCCTGCATCGGAAAGGCCCAGAACGAAGTCTTTTTCGAACTCGAGAAGCATTACCTACTCGGCTACAGAATCGAACGAAACTTCATCATCACGCTTCTCACCGGGAAACAGATCAACTTCTCCCTGCTTCACCTCTCCATCCGTTCGGCGGCCACCGAAATCAAGATGGACGATTTGCGCAGCAAGACAGGGCGTGGTGTCCACCGACCACCGGCACCGACCCCGGCCGAAATCGACGAGGAGATGAGCCTGGTTCTAGAGGGGATCCAGACTGCCCTCACCTATCGGATCGGTCCGATCGCCGGAATCGTCTTCGAGGAGCATTTCGCGCAGTGGAAACGGGAATACGAACCTACGTTCGCGAACCTGGGGCATCTGATCAGCGCGCTTTCGAACGAGATTCCCGATACAGAACACCAGGATGATTTCCTGGAAGAAGCACGGTCGCTTACCGACTGACCCGCCGACTCGCCAAGCGCATACCCTGCTTCCGCTCTGGCAGGTCTTCGCTCACGATTTCCCATTCTGCCGAGATACGGCCTTAGGCCAGCGAACGAAATTCAACACAACGAACGCGAGCATCGCCGCAACGACGATACTGGGGCCGGTCGGCGTATCGTGCGCAAATGAGCCCCAGATACCTCCCAGTACCGCCAGCCCTCCGAAACCCGCCGCGAACACCGCCATCTGTTCCGGAGTGCGTGCGAAACGCCGGGCAGTCGCCGCCGGAATGATCATCAGCGACGTGATCAACAGAACCCCAACTATCTGCATCGCGCTGGCAATGACCAGCGCGATGAGCAGCATCAGACCGAGGCGCACCGGCAGCACCGGCACACCCTCCACGCGCGCGAGTTCCTCATGCACGGTGATCGCCAGCAACGGTCGCCACAGAAGGACCAGCAATACCAATGCCAGCGCACCTCCGATTGCAATCGCGACCAGGTCGGCTCGGGTTACGGCGAGAATATCACCAAACAGATAGGCCATCAGATCGACCCGCAGGCCTTCGACGAACGCCACCGCTACCAGGCCCAGCGAAAGAGCACTGTGCGCAAGAATCCCCAATAGCGTGTCCGAGGCCAGCTCCTGGCGCCGCTGCAGAAAAACCAGGAGGACCGCAACCGTGACACAGACCAGCGTCACCAGAAGGTTAAGGTTCATACCCAGCAGGAATCCCAACGCGACTCCCAGCAGTGCCGAGTGCGAGACTGTATCCCCGAAGTAGGCCATCCGGCGCCACACCACGAATGCGCCGAGGGGTCCTGCCACGAAAGCCACCATCAGGCCGGCAAGAATCGCCCGCGTCAGAAAGTCATCGAGCATCATCGGTCATCCGCGAGTTCCCTGGAACCGGCTGTGCGTTGCCAGCCAGGTCATGCACATGATCATGGCGATGCGTATACAAGCCGACGCCCCGAACACTCGCGTCGGGAAACAGCCGCTGATACTCGGGGTGCCGACTGACCTCCTCGGGGTGACCGGTACAGCAGACATGCTGGTTGATGCAGACCACGATATCGGCGGCCGCCATCACAAGATGCAACTCGTGCGAAACCATCAGCACGCCGCATCCTGTTTTCCCGCGCAAGCGATCGATCAGATCGAACACCTCTCCCTGCCCAACGACATCGACTCCCTGGGCCGGCTCGTCCAGCACCAGAAGGTCGGGCTCGCCGATCAGTGCCCGTGCCAACAGCACACGTTGCATCTCGCCCCCGGATAGCGTCTGGATCGGCGCATCCAGGAGATGCGGCACCCCGACCTGGCTCAACTCATCGCGCAGGCGTGAATCGGTCGCCCGATGCCGCAGGGTCAGAAAACGGCGCACCGAAAGTGGCAGTATCGGATCGACCTGAACATGTTGGGGCATGTAACCAATGCGCAATCCACGGGCACGAACAACGCGACCGCTATCCGCACCCCATAGC
>SLHN01000216.1 GCA_007136145.1 Thioalkalivibrio sp. | reverse complement strand
TCGCCGGCATTTTGCTGATTTCGGCTCTTGTGGTGAATCCTGTCATTGCTGTCCTCGTGCCCGGGTTTCTGGCTCTCGTGCTGTTGAGTGCGAACGGGGCTCTTCCCGTTCGGCGATGGATCAGCCTCGCCTGGCGTTTGAAATGGTTCTTCGTTTCGTTGATCTTTTTTTTCGGTTGGATGCAACCGTCTTCCGGCTCTCAAGGCTGGGTTCGTGCGTACCCTTCGGTGACCGGTCTGCTCGAGGTTGGCGTGCGTATCGCCGCGCTGATCCTGATTGTCGGCTGGATTGCGTGGTTCACCAAGGTGTTCGATCGAGACGCACAGGTGCGCGGTCTGGTCCGTTGGCTCTCGCCCCTTCGGCCATTGGGCTTGCGCGGTGAGGTCTTCGCCACACGGCTCTTCCTGTCACTCGATTACTTTGAGGCACAACGCTCTCAGTACCTTGCGTTCCGAGCCCGGGTCACGGGAACACGCTGGACCAGGCTAATGGCTGGCAGGGATTTCATGGTTGCGAGAGTGGGTGATGCGCTCGCCGGGATACCACCCGAGGGGCCGCGGACGGTGGTGGCCGATCCTGGCAGGGTTCCGATGCTGACAAGATCGTGGCGATTGTGCTGGCAGGTAGGCCTGTTGTGGTTGGCATTGTTACTGACTGTGGCGATCCGGCTGGGTCTGAACTCAGAAACGCTCTGATGCAAAACGCGGAACCACGTGGGCAGCGCTGGGCGCTTGGTGTCGAGTACGATGGGAGTTCGTTCGTCGGCTGGCAGCGGCAGAAGGACGGACCGAGCGTGCAGGCAGTGGTCGAACAGGCACTCGGTTTCGTTGCCGGGCACAGGGTGGATCTCTCGTGTGCCGGGCGTACCGACGCTGGCGTCCATGCCATCGGTCAGGTGATTCATTTCGACACTGCCGCGACCCGCGAAGAACGTAACTGGCTGTTGGGTGCCAACGCCAGGCTACCGGCATCGGTGGCCCTGCTTTGGGCACGCAAGGTACCCTGGACCTTCCACGCGCGTTTTTCGGCGCAAGCGCGACGGTACCGGTACATTATCGCCAATCAGGAAGTGCGTCCGGCGATACAGGCCAGCGGTCTTGCCTGGTGGCGGTACCCGCTGGACGCGGTGCTCATGCACAACGCGGCGCAGTACCTCGTCGGAACTCGTGACTTCACCAGCTTGCGGGCCGTTGCCTGTCAGAGCAAATCGTCGGTAAAGACGATTCACTCGGTCAGCGTCCGTCGGCAGGGACGACATGTAGTGCTTGATATCCATGCCAATGCTTTCCTCCATCACATGGTTCGGAACATCGCCGGCATCCTGATTCCCATTGGGCAGGGCAAGCGCGACGTGGCTTGGGTTCGAGACGTGCTCGAGGCCAGGGACCGCAGGGCTTCGGGAATCACCGCTCCCGCTGGAGGCCTGTACTTGGTCGGTGTCGACTACGATCCCGCCTATGGGCTGCCCGCACCGGGTAATCAACCTGTATGGCCTCTCGCGCCGGTGCCCGATTGTCGGAGGCAAGGCTGACGTCTCCGTTCTCGGGCTCGTACCCCGGTGCGCCTTCAAGGCGTCTCGGATGCGGCTCCGGTCGGCATCTTCTGGTAACCTCGTGGGTCATCATGCGCTACCGAATCAAGATCTGCGGTTTGACCGATCCCGGGCAGGCCCTGATGGTTGCCAGTGCGGGTGCGGATGCGATCGGGCTGGTGTTCTATCCGCGGAGCCGTCGGGCGGTCACCGTGGAAGCGGCCGTCGCGATTGTCGAAGTTCTGCCGCCCTTTGTTGCAACCGTCGGGTTGTTTGTCGACCCGTCCCGCGAGGAGGTCGAGCGGGTACTCAGTGGATGTCGGCTGGATTTTCTGCAGTTTCATGGCGCGGAGGACGCGGATTTCTGCAATGGCTTCGGGATTCCCTACCTGAAGGCCCTGGCGATGGCCGACGGTGCCGATCCGAGGCCGATGATGGATGCCCATCCGTACGCACGGGGCTTTCTGCTGGACAGCCACGGCACGGGCAAGATGGGCGGATCGGGCACGGCTTTCGACTGGCGGGCGATCCCAGGGCCACTCCAGAGGCCCTGGTTGCTGGCCGGAGGGCTGGATGCGGTGAATGTCGGGCAAGCTTTGGCGTTGACGGACCCCTTTGGTGTGGACGTAAGCTCGGGCGTGGAATCGGCGCCCGGGCGGAAGGATCCCCGGCTGGTTCGGGATTTCGTGGATGCGGTGAGACAGGTGGAACGTGACTGAAATGAAGCAGGAGATCGACTGGGCGGCGTTTCCGGATGCGCGCGGGCACTTCGGGCCATATGGTGGGCGATTCGTGGCGGAGACCCTGATGGGTGCACTGGATGAACTCCAGGCGGTTTACGAAAAGTACATGAAGGATCCCCAGTTCCTTGCAGAACTGGATGCGGACTTGCAGCATTTCGTTGGCCGGCCCAGCCCGCTTTATCACGCCGAGCGTCTGTCACGCGAGCTCGGTGGCGCGCAGGTCTACCTGAAGCGCGAGGATCTCAACCACACCGGCGCGCACAAGGTGAACAACACGATTGGTCAGGCGCTTCTGGCGAAACGGTTGGGCAAGACGCGCATCATCGCCGAGACTGGCGCCGGACAACACGGAGTAGCCACGGCTACGGTTGCGGCCCGCCTCGGTCTGGAATGCGTCGTGTACATGGGTGCCGAGGATATCCAGCGGCAATCGCCGAATGTCTATCGTATGCGCTTGTTGGGAGCCGACGTTGTCGCGGTCAAATCCGGATCACGCACGCTGAAGGATGCTCTGAATGAGGCGATGCGGGACTGGGTCACGAACGTCGACGATACCTTTTACATAATTGGTACCGTGGCTGGTCCGCACCCGTATCCGGCGATGGTCCGGGATTTTCAGTCGGTGATCGGTCGGGAAGCGCGAGCACAGCACCTGGAGATGACGGGACGGCTACCCGATGCCCTTGTCGCGTGCGTCGGTGGTGGCTCCAACGCGATTGGGCTGTTTCACCCTTTCCTCGGGGACACATCGGTCGCCATGATCGGTGTCGAGGCTGGAGGGGAGGGTGTGGCGACCGGGCGCCATTCCGCGCCGCTTTGCGCGGGGCGCCCTGGCGTACTCCATGGAAACCGCACCTATCTGATGGAGGATGACAACGGCCAGATCATCGAAACTCATTCTATTTCCGCGGGCCTGGATTACCCCGGTGTCGGACCGGAACATGCCTGGCTGAAGGACATCGGGCGCGCAACTTACGTTTCCGTGACCGACGATGAGTCATTGCGTGCGTTCCATCGATTGACGCGTACCGAGGGCATCATTCCCGCGTTGGAAACGAGTCATGCCATAGCCCATGTCCTTGCTTTGGCTCCCAGCATGCGTGCGGACCAAAGCGTGATCATCAATCTGTCCGGGCGCGGCGACAAGGACCTGAATACCATCGCCCGACTCGAGGGGATCGAATTGTGAGCCGGATTACGAAACGCTTTGCCGAGACCCGGTCCAAAGGCCGATCGGCGTTGGTTCCTTATGTGACAGCCGGTGATCCGAGCCCGGATGTGACGGTGCCATTGATGCACGACCTCGTGGCTGCCCGCGCGGATCTGCTGGAGTTGGGGGTGCCGTTCTCCGATCCCATGGCCGACGGACCGGTGATCCAGCAAGCCTGTGAGCGCGCCCTCTCTCATGGCACCAGTTTGCGCGACGTGATGGGAATGGTTCGCGTATTCCGCGAGCATGATCAGGATACGCCGGTCGTGCTGATGGGGTACCTGAATCCCGTGGAGCGGATGGGTGTCGAGGTCTTTGCCGAGGCAGCGGCCGCTGCCGGCGTGGACGGTGTGCTAATGGTGGATCTTCCGCCGGAAGAGAGCGGTGACTGGACCGGGGTGCTTGAGCGTGTCGGAATTGACCCGATCTTCCTGATTGCTCCCACGACAACCGACAAGCGCTTGCGGCAGGTGTCGGCCGCTGCACGGGGATTCATTTATTATGTTTCGCTGAAGGGCGTCACCGGTTCGCAGACCCTGGACACAGCCGAACTGGGTAACCGCCTGGAGTCGATCCGCGCACTGACCGCGCTTCCGCTGGGAGTGGGGTTCGGGATCCGGGACGCGAACACCGCTGCAAGCGTCGCCAGGGTAGCGGACGCGGTGGTGGTTGGCAGTGCGATCGTTCAGCTGGTCACGCGGTTTCCGCAGGCACCCGAGCAATTTCGTGCCGCCGCCGCGGACCTGGTGCGGGAAATGCGTGCGGCGATGGACAAAGCACGCGTTGCCGAGGTTCCGGCGCCCGCCTGATCACGGGACCATCCATGGAAAACTGGAATAGCCGCAGGAAAAGCTGATGAGTTGGTTCGAGAAACTGATGCCATCCCGCATCCGTACCGACAGCGCGGCGAAACGCACGGTCCCGGAAGGGCTTTGGGTGCGCTGCGATGGGTGTGACGCAACCCTGTACCGGCCGGAACTGGAACGGAATATGGACGTGTGTCCGAAGTGCGGGAATCATCGCCGAATCGGAGCACGGCGTCGATTGGAGATTTTTCTCGACGAAGGCCAGCGTGAGGAGATTGGTGGCGGTGTCGAGGCGTCCGATGTGCTGAAGTTCCGCGATAGCAAGAAATACCGGGATCGGATCGCTGCAGCCCAAAAGGCCACCGGGGAACGGGATGCCCTTTTGGTGATGCGGGGTGAGCTGGAGGGCGCTCCGATCGTCGCCGCTGCGTTCGACTTCTTTTTCATGGGGGGGTCGATGGGTTCCGCGGTTGGTGAACGCTTCGTGCGCGGTGCCGAGCGCGCGCTGAAGGAACGTATTCCCCTGGTGTGTTTTTCCGCCAGTGGTGGCGCGCGTATGCAGGAGGCCCTGTTCTCGCTGATGCAAATGGCGAAAACCAGCGCGGCGCTGGCCCGTCTGCGTGAGGCGCGGGTACCCTTCGTCTCGGTAATGACCGACCCGACGATGGGTGGAGTCTCTGCCAGTTTGGCGATGCTTGGTGATATCAACGCCGCGGAGCCCAAGGCATTGATCGGATTTGCCGGTCCGCGGGTCATACAGCAGACGGTGCGTGAAACCCTTCCCGAGGGATTTCAGCGGTCCGAGTTCTTGCTCGAACACGGGGCCATCGACCTGATCATCGACCGGCGGGAAATGCGTTCGCGGCTGGCCATGCTATTGGCAATGCTGACCCATCACATCCCGCCTGCGCCCGAGTTGTCTACGGAGAGTCGCAACGGGATTCCGGATAGCAATGCGACGGGTCCGGTTTACGGAGAGGTGCTTGAGCCAGCCGATGGCAAGTCGTTCCAGTCCTGAAGGCGCCGGCCATCCTTGATCAACTGCCATCCGTGGCCAACCGATGGCCACACCCTCGAAAACAACCCTGTTGGCCCGGTATACTGCTTCCTGCCGGCGGCAACGATCCTCAAGCGCCGTCAGGTGCTGACAATCGGGCCCCGACCACCCATGATCTCAAATCATGCAACTCCGTGTATCCAGTTCCGTGCTTCGCGGTCAGTCGGCTACGTGTATCCGGTTGATTACGGATGACTATCGAACGACCCGTGCGGTATCGAATGGTTGGTGCGGTCGTACTGATTTTTCTCGCCGTCCTGTTCCTGCCGTGGTTGTTTGATGGCGCCGGATACGAGGCGATGCAAGGCCTTGAACAGCCGATTCCCGAACGTCCGAAGTTCGTGGCACCCCTGGCGCCCGCTGGGCCTGTACAAGCTCCGCTTGACCCGGCAACCGGCTACGAATCACCTCCGATTGTCATGCACGTACCGGAAGCGAGCGCATACCGGGATACGCGACCGACTGGACCCGACGGCAATGGGAGCAGAGCTGAATCCGGTGGGTCTGAAGGATCGGGAAACGCGATACGGTCGCCGCCTGCCATGGCTGATTCGGGTCGCGCTGTGGGAGTCGGGTGGGCGGTACAGGTGGGCAGCTATCGTCGGGAGAGTAACGCAAACGAACAGGCTCAGGCGCTGCGTGCTGCTGGGTTCCCTGCGTTTGTCGAGCGGGCTCGGGCGGATGGGGGGACTGTATGGAGGGTAAAGGTGGGTCCAAGGGCACAGCGCGATGAGGCACTTCGTCTCCGTGACGAGGTGGGTCGAAGGATGAATGTGACTGGCATCGTGGTCGCTCACCCCTGAGTTTCGTCATGTCGGTAAGGTAAATGCCAACCATCGCAACAAGCCCCCCGGATTGCGTTCGGGCTCGCGCTCTGGGTTACACTACGGCGCTCTCTTGATGACAGCGTCACCCGTGGGTTGCCCGCAGGACTCTCCTTTGACGGTGGCCAATCCCGAAGCTTTCCCGCACCTTGCGGGCACGGATGAGAATCGGACAACGTGAATTGGCTTGACTTCGTATTTCTGGGACTTGTGCTCGTTTCCGGCCTGATCAGTCTTTACCGCGGGTTCGTGCGGGAGGTCTTCTCGTTGGCCACGTGGATCCTGGCAATCTGGGTCGGGATCCGATTTGCCTCCGGTACCGCTGCGTATCTTCCCAGTGTCCTAAGCGACGAAACCCTTCGGCTGGGGATTGCTTTCGGCATACTGTTCATTATGGTGCTGATCGCGGGCGGAATCGCCGGTATCATCGCCACACGGCTGGTTCGGGGTACGGGGCTCACCGGTACGGATCGTTCGCTTGGAATTGTCTTCGGTCTGTTGCGCGGCGTTCTGATCGTGGCGCTTCTGGTGTTCCTGGCAGCCCTGACGCTGTTCCCCGAGGAACCGTGGTGGCAGGAAAGCAGGTTGGTGCCCGAATTCGAGCGCATTGTCGGCTGGTTGCTGGACCTGCTTCCCGACGAGTTCGGGGAACGGCTGCGCAACCTCCCCGACGAGGTATGACCCGGCCTCGGGCAATGAACGGCCCCCTGGAGTTCCCATGTGTGGAGTGGTAGGCGTAGTCGGCACTGCAGCGGTGAATCAGCTTCTTTATGACGCGATGCTGGTTCTGCAACATAGAGGCCAGGACGCCGCGGGAATCGTGACATCCGATGAGCAGGGGCGCTTGCATCTGCGCAAGGACAATGGTCTGGTGCGGGATGTATTCCATGCGCAGCACATGCGGGGACTGGTTGGAAACATGGGGATCGGGCACGTACGTTACCCGACCGCTGGCACCTCCAGTTCCGCCGAGGCGCAGCCGTTCTACGTCAATTCGCCGTTTGGGATCACCCTGGGACATAACGGGAATCTGATCAACGCTCGGGAGTTGAAGCAGGCCCTGTTCGCGACCGACCGCCGTCACATCAACACCGATTCGGACTCCGAAATCCTGCTCAACGTGTTTGCCCAGGAGTTGCTGCGGTTTCTGGATAATGGCTTGACGGGCGATGCCGTTTTCAACGCCATTTCCCGCGTTCACCAGCGTGCCCAGGGCGCCTATGCGGTGGTCGGGATGATTGCCGGGCGCGGTCTGGTGGCTTTCCGGGATCCTTTCGGAATTCGCCCCCTGGTTTTTGGGCGCCGTGAAACGGGTGATGGCATCGAGTGGATGGTAGCTTCCGAGAGTGCGGCGCTCGAATCGCTGGGCTTCGAGCTGGAACGCGATCTTGAGCCGGGTGAGGGCATTTTCATCACCCCCGAGGGCCAGCTCGCGACTCGCTCCTGTGCCCCAAGTCCGGTACTCAACCCCTGTATCTTCGAGCACGTCTATTTTGCCCGCCCTGACTCGGTCATGGACAACGTCTTTGTGCACAGGGCCCGCATGCGCATGGGTACACGTCTGGGACAAAAGATACGCCGTATCTGGCCCGATCACGATATCGACGTGGTCGTGCCGATTCCGGATACCGGACGTACCGTGGCACTCGAGATGGCACATGAACTCGGTATCAAGTACCGCGAGGGCTTCATCAAGAACCGCTACATCGGCCGAACCTTCATTATGCCGGGTCAGACGAGGCGACGAAAATCGGTACGCCAGAAGCTGAACGCCATCGGCCTTGAATTCAGGGACAAGAACGTGATGCTGGTCGATGATTCCATCGTCCGCGGCACTACCTCGAGGGAAATCGTACTCATGGCACGGGAAGCAGGTGCCCGCAAGGTCTATTTCGCGTCGGCTGCACCTCCGGTCCGTTTTCCGAACGTCTATGGCATAGACATGCCCGCCGCGAACGAGCTGATCGCGCATGGCAGGGACGAAGATTCCGTGTGTGCCGCGATTGCGGCGGACAGGCTCATATATCAGGATCTCGACGATCTGGTTGCTGCGGTACAGCGTGGCAATCGCTCGATCGAACGCTTCGACTGTTCCGTGTTCGACGGCAATTATGTGACTGGTCTCGCCCCGGACTACCTGGAATATCTGTCTTCCCTTCGTGCCGATGCAAACATGTCGGAGGTCGAGTCGATGGGTGGCGAGGTTCTGGACCTGGCGAACAAGAAATGAGCGTTCAAGCGCACGAGGCGTTGGTGTTTCCAGCGATCTCCAGGATACGTGGGTGACGACCGAATGGCACCAGATAGGGAGTGGGCGAGTTCAGTCGTCCTGAATGCCTTGGCCAAGGAACCCAGGGGCTGGGGGCGGCCAGTTCTCGTAATACGGGTCGATGAACAGCTTCTCTATGAATGGGATAGTGCTCGGATCAGGGGTGTCTATCCCGTGTCGACCGCTGCGCGGGGCACTGGCAATCGTGAGGGCAGCCTGCAGACCCCACTGGGCCTGCATTGGGTCGCACAGCGGATCGGAGATGCCGCTCCGGTAGGCGCGATCTTCCGGGGGCGGGCAGACACCGGCGAGATTGCCAATATACGCAGCGACCCTGGGGCAACAGGTCCGGAAGACCTGATCACATCCCGGATCCTCTGGCTGGAGGGTTTGGAAGCTGGTTTGAACCGCGGGGGCGAAGTCGACAGTTTTTCTCGATACATCTACATCCACGGTACCGCTGATGAGGGACACATCGGCAGACCGGCGTCCCATGGATGTATTCGGATGCGCAACGCGGATCTGATAGACCTTTTTCCTCGCATTCCTCTTCATTCCCTGGTTGTCATTATTCCTTAAACCTATTGAAAATATGAAATATTGTTTACCTCGGCCAGGTGCTCAGGGGTTGTTCTTTCCGCCCTGCCACCGGAGCGGAAACCCCTGTTCCTGATCGCTCGTTGCATGGAAACACCATGCGCCCCGAAATCAGGAAGAACCGCCATCGTTCTTCCACGCAATCTGCTGCTGCCCCATGTCCGACAGGGTGCCAGATGTTCCTTCGGGCAAAAAGGCATTGCATATGGTAAGGTTTTTAGGTATTCGTATTACAGAATGATGGAATTATTCCTGAGCAGATCAGTCAAGAAAGCTGGAATGGATTCCTTGGCGGGAAAGGAAGGCCTTTCACACCTGAAGCAGCAATTCCCGGAGGCGACGTATATGAAGTTGTCAACTAAAGGCCGCTACGCGGTTACGGCAATGATGGATCTGGCTATTCACGATCGCATCGGGCCGGTTACGCTGGCGGATATTTCTCATTGCCAGGGAATCTCCCTGTCGTATCTCGAACAGCTGTTCGCAAAACTGCGCAAGGCCAGCCTCGTCGAGGGTGTGCGCGGACCAGGGGGTGGATATCGCCTTGCGAAGAGGGCGGATGAAATCAGCATCGCCAACATCATCATGGCGGTGGACGAATCCGTGGACGTGACGCGATGCAAGGGGCAGAAGGACTGTCAGCAGGGCGAACGCTGTCTGACCCACGAGCTGTGGGATGACCTGAGCCAGCAAATGCATGATTTCTTGGACGGTATTACCCTTGCGCAGTTCGCCAATCGGCCCGAGGTTCAGAAGATTGCCCGGCGTCAGGATGAGCGGCGTGCAAGGCACCATTTCATTTTCCAGCACGACGCTGCCTGATTGACTCCTTGGCAGGTCATCAAGGCTTGTCAGGAATCAACGCTCGGCGGACGTCGGGGCCGAGGCCCCGACGTCGGTTCCCGACTTTAATTGCCCAGCCCGCTACCCCGAGCCATGAAATGATCAAGCACAGGGTGTCAATGAGCGAAGCGAATTGCGCCGTTTGAGGCCTGGGGGGGGCCGGGAGACCAAGACTGGCGTGGAGTCCGAGCGGTTCAGCTGCGCCTCATGGCGACCTACGCGGGTTCGTTCACGCTGACAATACTCCACCAGCGTGGTTCTGGATGCGGTCAGGTCTGTACCTTCAAACGTCGCTTGCCCGGAGGCACTTTTGCCTCTCGCCTTTCACGCCAATCAGCGATTTCTGCCCAGTTCGCGTGTTGACTTCGTGGAGGGCTCGGGCGATCTGGCTCCGGTACCGTTCGTATTCGTCGGCGTCGAGGTCGGCAAATCTCAGGTGTGTGTAGGCTTGGGAAAACTCCCGCAGCGATGCTGCAAGGTGAGGCTGGGCGGCGCGTACACGAGCAGCGTACACGTCCATCGTTTCGTGGGGTGCTCGTGCGAGGTTCACGGTGCGCAGCCGCTTGGATAGTTGGTCCAATGCGCGTTGTGCGCGGTCGCGCTGATCCGGCGGGCGTCTCCATAGGACCACGAGGGCAGCCAATATGGCCAAACCGCCAAACGCGACTCCCAACGCGATGAGAATGCTGCGCCAATCGGTAGCGTCCAAACCGAAGCGGGCGAACAGTTCGCGCTGGCGTTCCGGACCGAAAGCCAGCACGAGGCTCTCCCAGCGGAACGTGAGCATGTCATGCCAATCCGAAGCGCGAAGGCGCCATTGCACGCTCCATGACAGACCCGACCGGCGCAGGAAAGCAGGTGCATCGGCATCGTCGCCCACCCAGCCGCTCAAGCCAGTTTCGATGCGTTCGGGTGCAATAGCGGCGGTCGGATCCACTCGCGTCCAACCTGCTTCCCCCAGCCAGACCTCGGTCCAGGCGTGTGCGTCCGCCTGCCGGAGGCGGAGATAGTTTCCCGCATCCATCCAATGTCCACCCTGATACCCGACAATGACCCGTGCGGGAATCCCGGCGGCTCGCATCAGTACTGCAAAGGTTGAAGCGTAATGCTCGCAGTAGCCCGCGTTCGTCTCGAAAAGGAACGCATCAGTGTAGTCACCGGTCAGGCGTGGTGGCCTCAGGGTGTAGCGGAAAGGTTCTTCTGAAAAATGTTCGAGCGCCTCGCGAACGATGGCATGGTCGTCATCTCCATGGATCGCACGCCAGAGACCGGCCTGCGTTCGAGCCCGTGGCGCGGCCCCGGAGGGCAGTGCCAACGCCCGTGCTCGATCCGCTGTTGACAGAGATGGCGTTCCCGGTGGCACGAGTCGCGCGCCGCCGGAATACTGGAGACGATCGACAATCCTCTGGCGCTGGATCACCTGAAAGTTGTCGAGCAGACTGGCATGGTCGGGTATCTCGACCGGGAATTCGAGCATCGGGAGGTAATGCGCCCGCGTGGATTCGAGTGTTGCCGTATACCGTACTTCGGCGGCAGTCTCGGCATCGAGCGAGATCTCCGGCCGGTTGCGGTCCACCCGCCAGCCCCGGCCATCGAAGTCGGTCATGACCATCGCTCGCCAGTACTGCTGGCTCGATGCCGGAGGCGGGCCATCGAACCGGACCCGCAGCGCGGTGGCATCGTTTTCCAGCAATCGGGCGATGTCTCCCGGTTCCAGTCGATCGGATAGACCGGTCTGCCCGGTCTGATCCTGTTCGGGACTTCCCCAGATCGGACCTGGCCCCCGGGGAAAGATCACGAACAGGATGAGCATGATCGGGAGAGCATGGATCAACATCGCGGCGGATGAACGAGCCAGCCGCGAGACCGGAAGCTTGCGTCCCGCATGTACCTGGATCAACGCAGCGGTGATCAGCCATATCGACAGCAGCGAATAAGCTGCAATGGCGATCGATTGGTTGAAGAAGTAGGTTGTTACAACCACGAAATAGGCAAGGAACAGGGCGACTACGACGTCTCGTTGGCTCTGGATCTCAAGGAGTTTCAACGCAACCATGACCAGCAGCAGGGCCGTGCCTGCCTGCTGTCCGAAAACCGTGCCGTATTCCACAACGGTCAGCCCTGCGCCAGCGAACACCAGTGCGACGAGTAGCCAGCTTGCCGGGAATCGTGCTCGGCTGGCATGAATCAGAACCCGCCACAACCAGGTGCCCAGGAAGACAGCGATAACCCAAGGCGGTTGCTCCCAGGCGTGGGGCAGGGCGGCGACCGGCATCGCGACCAGAAGCAACCATACGCCAGGCAGATCCTGCGATCGTTGTCCCCCGCGAGTGAAGCGGATCATGATGTTCCGCGTTCCGGAAGGCCGAACGTCGCCAAGGCTCGCAGGCAGCGGTCCCGATGCTCGAGACCACGGTTCGGCCCGAGTCGGTGGCCCGGCAGCCGCAACCCGAAGGGCTGTCCCGATGCGTGAGCCTTCAGTACAAGGTGGCAGAGCACCCCAAGACGAAACTCCGGATCTGTTCCCTGGACGTGATCCCAATCCAGCCAGGCTGGTGTGCCCGCACCGCTCGTCGAGTCCCGTACGAACAGCCGACCGCTGCGCGCGACTGCCTTCCATGCGATCCGGTTGGGTGCATCGCCTGGACGGTATTCGCGAATCTCGTCCGGGGATCCTTCCAGACTCCTGAAGTGGGCGACCTGGCCCCCGTGCTTTTCCTCGGCCGCGAGTGGGGTGTCGCGGGCCGCAATGGGCGCGGGATAGACGAGGATTTCGGTATCCAGGGTCAGCCAGGTCCAGGCTTCGAGCAAACCCAGCGGATACCTCGTCGCCAAGCGTTGCCGGCGCGGATGATGGATACCCCGGGGAAGTCGCTCCAACGCCACGGTAACGTCGGCGGATTGGCCGGGTTCGACGAACGCGGGCTGGCTGCCGCGGTCGCCGATGGTCACCAATAGCGCTTCGCGGGCGCGGCGATCGGTGTCCTCGAGGCGCAAACGCAGTTGCGGCCGCGTACCGGCAAAGACCGGTTGAACCGGGAGGGTGGTAATGCTCAGGCCCAGCAGGTTTCGATGGGTGTACCACATCGCGTTATGACCGATCCCAACGAGGAGAAAAGTCAGCAGAAACGCCATGTTGTTGGAATAATTGATCGACCCGAGGAGCATTGCCAGCAGAATGGCGAGGAGCATGTAGCCCTGTCGGGTCGGCAGTATATAGGCGCGGTCGCGTGTGATTCGTGCCTGCCGGCCGTCGGCGCGGTGCCTGCGTGTGACCCAGCGTATGAAGTCCTCGCGCAGCCCTGTCCACCAGGGCGATCGGGTCCGGTTGCCATCGGTTGAGGTCAATTTCCCGAGACGCATTCCAGTAGCCGCGCGGTGGTCTCCGCATGTGGCTGGGATTCTAGGGCAACCACCCGGTGTCTGGCGACCGATGGCAGGACCGCGCGTACATCGTCCGGAGTCGAGAAGCCGCGACCGTCGATCAGGGCGTGGGCCTTGGCGGCCTGCAGCAGGCCCAGGCCGGCCCTGGGCGAGAGGCCGCTTCGAAACAGCGCTGGATCCCGGCTGGCGCGCAGCAGCGCCTGGACGTAGTCGAGCAGGGCGGGCCGGGTCACGACCGTCGCAACCGCACGCTGCCATTCCATCAGTTCTTCGGGAACGATTTGGGCCCTCGCTGGCGCCGATGTCCCGAGCTGGCCGCCGCCTTCGAGCAGCGCGCGCTCGGCGTCTGCCTCGGGGAAGCCAAGCTCGATGCACATCAGGAAACGGTCCAGTTGGGATTCCGGCAGTGGATGCGTGCCGATCTGGTCCGCAGGATTCTGGGTCGCGATGACGAAAAACGGTTCCGGAAGCGGGTAGGTCTGACCGTCCACGCTCACCTGCTGTTCCTGCATCGCCTCCAGCAACGCGCTCTGGGTCTTCGGCGGGGCACGGTTGATCTCGTCAGCGAGAAGCACTTGTGTAAAGATCGGACCGGGATGGAACTCGAAGCGTGATCGCGACTGTTCGAACACGGATACACCGAGCACATCACTCGGGAGCAAGTCGCTGGTAAATTGGATGCGGCGATAATCGAGGCCAAGCACCTGGCCCAGGGCATGAGCCAATGTGGTCTTGCCCACCCCTGGCCGATCCTCGATCAGCAGATGTCCGTTCGCGAGGAGGCACACCAACGACAGGCGCACCGCGGTGGGTTTGCCGAGAAGAATCCCGTTCAAGGCCTCTTCGACACGGATGAGGTCCGGATGATCCATTCGGTGCGCGGGGGTGTTCATGCGTTATCCTTGTGCCAGCATTCTGTTGAGTCTCAATTTCCGCAGGGGTTCCTGTATGCCGTGTCGAGCCGGCTACATTATGGACCTTCACCACAGGCATGAACCTCTTCGCAGGCGCCAGTCATGGTTGATCACGAGTGTGCCATGCTTCCTGAACTACAGTACCGGGTCGAAGCCGGGCCCCCGCAACGCCTGGTGTTCGCCGGCCGGATGGACGCATACACCGTGGGACCGGTGTGGACGGCGGTGCTTGCGTTGGCCGGGCGAACGCGGATTGACGGTGAACTGGTTCTCGATCTCTCGGACGTAGCCTACTGTGACGGTGCCGGAGCCGCGTTGCTGCACAGCCTCGAACTGGAATTGGCGAAACAGGATGCTACGGTACGAATGAGGGGTATGACGAACGCCATCGAGGGGCACCTCCAGCCCTACCGGGATGCCGATGGCGTGGTTTCCGCGCGACCGCCACAACACGAGCCCTGGACTCAGCGGTTACGTCACAGTGTGGCTGACGTGGGCCACGAGATCTTTGCCCAGATCGCTTTCATCGGAGCCTACACGCAAGCGTTGTTGCTGGCGATCAGATACCCGCGCCGGGTACGTTGGGGAGACACGCTGAGGGTGGCGGAAGCTGCCGGCTTCCGGGCACTGCCAATCGTGTCGCTGATCGCGTTCCTGCTCGGAGTGATCCTGGCATTCCAGTCGGCAATCGCGATGCGGCAGTTCGGCGCCGAAATCTTCGTGGCGGACCTGGTGGCCATCTCGCTGTTTCGGGAGCTGGGTCCGTTGATGATGGCGATTCTGCTTGCCGGGCGTTCCGGAGCGGCGTTTGCTGCCGAGATCGGGACCATGAAGGTCAACGAGGAGGTCAATGCCCTGACGACCATGGGTCTCGACCCTGTGCGCTTTTTAGTGGTTCCGAAGATCCTGGCCGGGGTGTTCGTTGCGCCGCTGCTCGCGCTTTACGCCAACCTCATTGGGTTGTTCGGAGCAGCGTTGGTAATGGTGAGTTTCGGGATACCGATGGTTGCCTTCTTCAACCAGGTCAGTGGCGCGGTGGGGATCGGCGATCTTGGTTCCGGTTTGTTCAAGGCAGCAGTATTCGGCCTGCTGGTTGCGAGCGTTGGGTGTCTGCGAGGTCTTCAGACAGGGACCGGGGCGGCGGCGGTGGGTCGGGCTACGACCAGCGCCGTGGTCAGCGCGATCATCCTGATCGTGATCGTGGATGGTCTGTTCGCGGTCCTGTTCTACCACTTGGGGATCTGACAGTGACCGGGACGGAAGAAGCGGTCATCCGTGTGGAAGATCTGACGATGGGTTTCGGCTCGATGGTCATCATGCAGAACCTGGGTTTCAGCGTGCGCTCCGGCGAGATTTTCGTGATTCTTGGAGGCTCCGGAAGTGGGAAAAGCACCTTGCTGAAGCATATGATC
>SLHN01000017.1 GCA_007136145.1 Thioalkalivibrio sp. | reverse complement strand
TGACACTGCTGCAAACACTGCAGACCTCGCTGACCGGACGACTTCCCGATGGCATGGAGTGGGATGCGATCACCCGTGCCTCACCGCTTGACCTGATGCGCGAAGGACTGGTCAGCGGGCAGACTGTTGGCGAAATAGTCCGCAGTCCGATATTCGGATCGTTTTCACAGACCGAATGGGAATGGGCGGGCAATCTCTTCCTGCTCGGCGGCATCTGGTTGATCTACCGCCGCGTGATCTCCTGGCATATCCCGGTGTCCATGCTTCTGACCCTGGCCACGGTCGCCGGTATTTTCTGGGTAATCGACCCCGACTATTTCGCGTCTCCGGCATTCCATGTTTTCAGCGGCGCCGCGATAATCGGTGCGTTCTTCATCGCCACGGACCCGGTCTCCGCGGCGACAACCCCAACCGGGCGGATCCTGTACGGCGCCGGAATTGGCCTGCTGACCTACGTGATCCGGACCTGGGGCGGCTACCCCGACGCCGTGGCGTTTGGTGTGCTGTTGATGAACATGGTCGCTCCCACCCTCGACCACTACACACGCCCCCGCATCTTCGGCCACTCGCGGGATGGCAATGGTTAGGATCGTCGCCAGGGATATCGTCATCACCACCCTGCTTCTCGGGGTCTTCGCGGCGGCCGGGACGGGTCTCGTCGCCTGGGTGCATTCGAATACCGAGCACCGGATCGCCGAGAACCGGATCGAGATGACACGCGCGCGCATCAGCCAGGTGCTCGAGGGCCTGGAATACGACAACGACCCGGTGGCTGATCACGGCACACTCGGCGACCCGCGGCTTGGCGCACAGGAGCTTCCTGCCTGGTTCGCCCGCAAGGGTGGGGAAATCGTTGGCGTGGTGCTTTCAGTCGTTGCGCCCGACGGTTACAGCGGCAACATCCATTTGCTTGTTGGGGTCGATGCGCAGGGCAGCGTGCTCGGGGTCCGGGTAACCCAGCATCGCGAGACACCCGGCCTGGGCGACGACATCGAGGCCGACCGCTCCGACTGGATTCACGGTTTTCGCAGCCGTTCTCTCGGTGACCCACCGATCGAATTATGGCGGGTTCGCAGGGACGGCGGAGTTTTCGATCAGTTCACCGGCGCCACGGTCACGCCGCGCGCGGTCGTCCATGCAGTCCGTAACACGCTGGTCTATTTTCAGGAAAGTGCGGAGACGTTGCTGAGCATGCCGCCAGCCGATGGCACAGAGCCACTGACCATCGAGACCCTCGAGCCGGAGATGCCCGAGCCCGCGACGACCCAGCCTCCGGCGGAACCCACGAACATCGAACCGCAAACACCTCCCGAGGTCGCGCAATGAACAGCAGTTATCTCGACATCATCCGCGAAGGCCTATGGAACAACAATCCCGGACTGGTTCAGCTGCTGGGTCTGTGTCCACTGCTGGCAATCACGGGAACCGTCGTCAACGCGATCGGGCTTGGTCTCGCGACGATTGCCACGCTGGTGATCTCCAATACGCTGGTGTCCCTGCTGCGCGAGTACGTACGCCCGGAGATCCGCATTCCGGTTTACGTGCTGATCATCGCATCGGCGGTGACCGCGATCGAACTGATGATGAACGCCTGGTTTCACGGGCTGTTTCTGGTCTTGGGTATCTTCATTCCGTTGATCGTGACCAACTGCGCCATCATCGGCCGTGCCGAGGCATTCGCCTCGCGTAACCCGGTACCCAAGGCAGCACTCGACGGACTTGCGATGGGAGTCGGGTTCACCGGGGTACTGGTGGCCATCGGTGCCCTCCGCGAGATCGTCGGGCAGGGCAGCCTGTTCGACAATGCCCATCTGTTGCTTGGCGAATGGGGGCGCGATCTGCGCATCGAGATCTTCCCCCAGGAGCATGGTTTCCTGCTGGCCCTGTTGCCGCCTGGCGCCTTCCTCGCGATGGGCCTGCTGATCGCGGTGAAAAACCTGATCGACGCGCGGCTGGAACCCCGGCCCATCGCCTCGGAAACCGCGGCGACACAAACCGCCGCGACGCAGACGTGACTCCGAACCATCCCGGTTGGCAATGGGGTCATCGCCAGCCCGGCCCCGGCTGGCCGTAAAATAAGGATCGGTTGATATTCCGGTTCGGGCTGCTGTTGGCCCGAAGACCCAATCGCAGGAGAATGGCATGGCTGGACACTTTCCCTTCGCGGGCAAGCGCGGCACGCGCTATGGCCTTGCGCCGCGCGGTACCCTCGCGGCCTTTTTTGAAAACCAGGGTTTCAACAACGAGTTGCAAGAAAAGTACTACAAGTGGTGGTACGACTACGCCCGGGATTTCGTGAACGACGACAGCGACCTCTCGGCGACCATGGGCGTGCGCTTCAGCAGCTACCCAATGGGTACCCATGCACGACATTCGTTTCATCTGAACGACAAGTTCTGGGCCGTGAGCATGGACGAACTGGGTTCCTTCATCAGTAACGTGATCCTGCCGAAGCTGGATGCCGACGCGATGCATGAGCTCGAGGAAAAACATTCGACGATGCTCGCTGCCCTGCGTGAGGAAGCCGGGGACAATCCACGCGAGGCGCCCCCGGATATCGGCCTGTTCCGGCACGTCTGACGGTCACGGCCAGCGCATGAGGATCACGATACCCGGAACGCTGACCTGGAGCGTGGGCGCGCCCCGTGAACAGGCATGAACGCCGCCAAGCGCCACGCGATCTTCGAGCGCCTGCGGGCGATCAATCCCGCGCCCACCACCGAACTCGAGTACCGGACTCCGTTCGAGTTGCTGGTGGCCGTGATCCTGTCGGCGCAGGCGACCGACGTCGGCGTGAACCGTGCGACCCAGCGGCTGTACGCGGTTGCCAACACGCCGCGGGGCATCCTTGAACTGGGTCTCGATGGATTGAAGGAACACATCCGCACCATCGGGCTGTTCAACAGCAAGGCCTCCAATATCATCAAGACCTGCGAAATCCTTGTACATCAGCATGACGGCGAAGTGCCCCGGGAGCGCGCGGCGCTGGAAGCCCTTCCCGGCGTCGGACGCAAGACCGCCAACGTCGTACTGAACACCGCCTTCGGCGAGCCGACCATCGCGGTCGACACCCATATCTTCCGTGTCGCGAACCGGACGCGAATCGCACCCGGAAAGACACCGCTCGAAGTCGAGCGCAAACTGCTGCGATTCACCCCGAAGGAATTCCGCCGGGATGCACACCATTGGCTGATCCTGCACGGGCGCTATACCTGCCGCGCCCGACGGCCGCTCTGCCCGGAATGCGTGATCCACGATCTCTGCGAGTTCCGCGACAAGACCCCCGCCGACAGCCATCCCTGATGAAAACAGAAACGGGGTGCCGATGAGCGCAGCGAATTGCGCCGCTGTGGCCGAGGAGCCTGCGAGTCAGGGGTGACGCGGGCCCGGCGCGGATTCGCCTTACGGCACCCTGCGGGGTGCACTTTCACGCCAAGGGAGAGACATCATGTTCGGTGATCGAGACCAGCTCCGCGAGCAGTTCATCAAGGCCTGGGACCGGGCGCGTAATGGTGAAGAAATGTCGGCACTGGACTCCGCTCTGGCCGAACTCATCCGCGAACACCCCGAATACCATGAACTGCTCGCCGATCGGGAACGCGCGCTGACCGCCGAATTTCCTCCCGAAGGCGGCCAGAGTAATCCGTTCCTGCATCTGGCAATGCATCTCAGCATCCGCGAGCAGGCGGCAACCGACCGTCCATCCGGCATCCGGGATCTCCATCAGCGTCTTTGCGGGCGTTTCGGCCCAATGAACGCCGAACACCAGATGATCGAGTGCCTGGGACGAGCGCTGTGGGAGGCCCAGCGTTCCGGGACACCGCCTGACGAAAACGCCTACCTGGAATGCCTGCGCCGGCTGGAGCGCAGCCCCGTTTCCTGACCGTCGCCGACAGGCTGCCAAACGCAGGGTGCCAATGAGCGGCGAATTGCACCGCTCGCGGCGCCAAGACTTGCAGACCAAGACCAGCTTCGTCCTGATGCGGTTCGGCTTTGCCTCAAGGCACCCTACGGTATGAACGTTCGCCATGCGGAAATACGACAACGGATGCCGTCCAACCCGCGTGGCCAATTGCGAAACGGGACGGATCAGGTATCCTCCGGTGCAGACGATTTCAACTGCTCCAACGGATACGGCAGTCATGACCCAACAGCAGACGATCACCGAAAAACTCGAGCGGGAATTCAACCCCGTGCATCTGGAAGTGGTCAACGAGAGCCATATGCACAACGTACCCCCCGGCTCCGAATCCCATTTCAAGGTCACTTTGGTCAGCGAGGCGTTCGCCGGCCAAAAGCCGGTCGCCCGTCACCGCATGGTCAACAAGGTG
>SLHN01000206.1 GCA_007136145.1 Thioalkalivibrio sp. | reverse complement strand
GGGCGTGTCGCTGGACGTGATTCGGACCTTTGCCGGCGACATTCCGTTGCTCGGTGTTTGCCTGGGGCATCAGGCGATCGGGCAGGCATTCGGAGGGCGTGTAGTCCACGCAAAGGCGATCATGCATGGTAAGACATCGATGGTCCATCATGCCGGGCAAGGGGTTTTCGAGGATCTGGACAACCCGTTCGAGGCCACGCGTTATCACTCGCTGGTGATCGAGCAGGAAAGCCTTCCGGCCTGCCTGGAGGTCACCGCGTGGACCCGCGACGAGCAGGGGCGGTTGGACGAGATCATGGGAGTCCGTCACCGCAGCCTTCCGATCGAGGGCGTACAGTTCCACCCCGAGTCGATTTTGACCCGGCAAGGCCACGATCTGCTGGGCAACTTCCTGAAACGTTTGCCAGCCGCCGCGTGATCCAGGGCTTTGCTGACCCCGTGGTTGCACCTGTTTCCGTGATGTGCGCGGAAGCGAGGCTTCGGCGCCCGCATCCATGGGTCGTCTGCCAGCGCAAGCAACGGTAGACTGTCGCCGATTCTTCAATTCTGATGGACACGAGGAAATCCGGGTGACGATACAGGAAGCGATTGCCGCGTTGATCGAGCGGCAGGATCTCGAGCGGGACGCAATGGTCTCGGTGATGCAGTCGGTGATGACTGGTCAGGCTACCCCGGCCCAGATCGGGGCGCTGCTCGTGGGACTGAGGATGAAAGGGGAAACTCCCGACGAGATCGTCGCGGCTGCCCGGGTGATGAGGCAACTGGCAACCCGGGTCGAGGTGGACACCGAGGGGCTGGTGGACACCTGTGGCACCGGTGGCGACGCTTCGGGGACGTTCAACATTTCCACGGTTTCCGCGTTGGTCGCTGCGGCTGCCGGTGCACGTGTGGCGAAGCACGGTAATCGGTCGGTATCCTCGCGCTCGGGTAGCGCCGATGTGCTTGAGGCTCTTGGTGTGCGGCTCGGCATTGCGCCAGAGGGTGTCGCTGCTTGTATTGGACGAGTCGGTGTCGGGTTTCTTTTCGCTCCCGCGCACCACGGCGCAATGCGCCACGCGATCGGCCCGCGCAGGGAATTGGGGGTCCGCACGATCTTCAATGTGCTTGGGCCGTTGACCAACCCTGCTGCAGCGCCGAACCAGGTGCTGGGGGTCTTCGCGCGGAAATGGGTGCGTCCGTTGGCCGAAGCCCTGCGGAAGCTTGGCAGTCGTCACGTTCTGGTTGTGCATGCCGAGGACGGGCTCGACGAGATCAGTATTTCCGCACCTACCCACGTTGCGGAGCTGTGGCAAGGGGAAATTCGCGAGTACACCTTGGTGCCGGAGGACATGGGTCTGAGGCGCGCACCGCTGGACGAGATCCGGGTCGACGGTATCGAGGCCTCCGCCGCGATGATCCGCTCGGTGCTTGCCGCCGATCCCGGACCGGCACGGGACATTGTTCTGTTGAACGCCGGAGCAGCTTTGTACGTCAGTGGCCGTGTGGCGAGTCATGCGGAGGGGGTTGTCGAGGCCGCCCGCGCCATAGACAGTGGCGCCGCCGAGGAGCGCCTGCGGCAACTGGCTGAGTTCACCACTGGTCTGCCCGAGTGGAAACCGTGATCGGAAACGGGAGCGCGGGGATGCCAGATGTGCTACAGCGCATCCTGACGCGCAAGCAGCAAGAGGTTCGCGAGCGCGAGTCGGTGCTGTCCGTCGACGAACTGGCGGCGCTGACAGCGACGGTGGAAGCGCCTCGCGGGTTCCGCGCGACGCTGCAAGCGCGACTCGAAACCGGACGCCCAGCCGTGATCGCCGAGGTCAAGAAGGCCAGTCCGAGCAAGGGAGTCCTGCGGGCGGATTTCGACCCGGTGGCGATCGCACGCAGCTACGCGGCACATGGCGCGACCTGCCTGTCGGTGCTTACCGACGTCGACTTCTTTCAGGGAGCCGATGCGTACCTGCAGCAGGCCCGTGCCGCCTGTGTGTTGCCGATACTGCGCAAGGACTTCATGCTGGACCCCTACCAGGTTCACGAGGCCCGTGCGCTCGGTGCCGACTGCATCCTGCTGATCGTGGCGGCGCTGGACGATGGCCGTCTGGTTGCCCTGCACCGATTGGCGCGGGAACTGGGGATGGACGTGCTGGTTGAGGTGCACGACCGTGAGGAACTCGAACGCGCGCTTCGGCTGGGTGCCGATCTGATCGGAATCAATAACCGTGATCTGCGCAATTTCGAAACTCGTCTGGAAACGACGCTCGAGCTGCGCGCCCTGGTGCCACCTGAAGTATTGCTGGTCACCGAAAGCGGCATCATGGAGGCCAGTGACGTCGCGCGGATGCGTGCCGCGGGCGTACATGCATTTCTGGTGGGGGAGGCGCTCATGCGGGCGGACGACCCCGGCCGGGCTCTGGAACGCCTGTTCGGGTAATGCCGAGGAGGGTAAGGCGTATTTGCCACGGCCTGCCCGGACAGGCCGCAACATAGGGGAAAACAAGCGATGCAGGTACGGGTGAAATGGCTGGACGGTATTGCCTTTGTGGGCGCGACGGGTACCGGGCACGCGGTGGTGATGGATGGAGCCCCGGAGTTCGGCGGGCGCAACCTTGGGCCTCGGCCTATGGAAATGCTGCTGCTCGGGCTCGGAGGCTGCACTAGCTTCGATGTGATCACTATGCTGAAGAAGGCGCGGCAGCCAGTGCTGGATTGCGAGGTCTTCGTCGAGGGCAAGCGCTCGGAGGATGTGCCCAAGGTTTTCACGGAGATCGCAGTGCATTTTCGCGTATACGGCAATGGATTGTCGGAAAAGCACGTGGCGCGCGCGGTGCAGCTCTCGTCCACTCGGTACTGCTCCGCTTCGATCATGTTGGGGGCCTCCGCGAAGATCTCACATGACTTCACCATCATCGAGGGTCCGGCGCCCCGGCAAGCGGATCAGGAAACTGCTTAACCCTGAATCGTTGACACGATGGACGAGGAGTCTAAAATTCGCGGCTCTTTGGTTGGGGCTGGAGGAACAGGCCATGCTGGCTCGCCACGACAAGCGTATCAAGCTCCACGGGTTCAACAACCTGACCAAGAGCCTGAGTTTCAACATTTACGATATCTGCTTTGCCGCCGGGCATCGGCATCGTGACGAGTACATCGCGTACATCGACGACGCCTACAACGCTGCGCGTCTGACCCAGATCCTTACCGATGTTGCCCAGTTGATTGGTGCCAATGTCCTGGATATTTCGCGCCAGGACTATGACCCGCAGGGCGCCTCGGTGACCATGCTGATTTCCGAGGAACCCGTGGCCACCGAGAGAATCGGGTTTACCGAGGGCCCGGGACCCTTGCCCGAGACGGTACTCGCGCATCTGGACAAGAGCCACATAACAGTCCACACCTACCCTGAATCCCACCCGGAGGGTGGCATCGCCACCTTTCGCGCCGACATCGATGTTTCGACCTGTGGGCGAATCTCGCCACTGCGCGCGCTGAATTACCTGATTCACAGCTTCGAGTCCGATATCGTGATCATGGACTACCGGGTGCGCGGGTTCACGCGTGACATCCGCGGCAAGAAGCACTTCATCGATCACAAGATCAACTCGATCCAGGAGTTCCTTTCGCGCGATACCAAGGACAAGTACCAGATGGTCGACGTGAACGTGTACCAGGAGTATCTGTTCCACACCAAGATGGTGCTGAAGGAATTCGATCTGGACAACTACATGTTCGGTCTGGGCAAGGAGGACTACCCGGCACGCGAGGCGGCGCGCATCTCCAGGTTGCTGAAGCGCGAGATGATGGAGATCTTTTACGGCAAGAACATGAGCAAGGCGACCTGAGGCGATTTCTGTCAAAAAAGATACCGTCTTGCTGGTCTTTTCGTCCGTCTGCTGCGTTACCCTCCCGGTTGCATGGAACCACCATGCGCCCGGGAGGGCGCCTTGCCGACGAACGAAAATCCGGCGCAATCCGGTATCTTTTTTTCCGGCAATCGCCTTATGCGTCAACCCGAACGGCTATGGCGTGCAGTACCTGCCCCGGATCGGACGGTCGGTGGCACTTGCGTGCATCCGCTTCCTGAGACTGTCATGGGACGGCCCTGCTGGGCTATTGTCGTGTGCGCGGATCGAGGGTACCTTCCGCGCACGGACCAGGCGCAGGCTTCAATGCCATCATGGTGGTAGAGCGACGCGGGGTTGCATGGGGTCACGGGAAGCAGCGGATAGGGCACCTGGGAGGTACCGATGGCTGAAGCGACGAAGCTGTGACGTCAAGCCAGCAGCATTCGACGACACTGGATTGTGACCCGGCCCTCGGCAGAAAACCGCGGGACACCGCCCCCGTGTCTGAAGCGGACGCCGTGTCGATGCAGCTACGCGGTCCGATCCCAGCACTCGGCGACGCTATCGAACGGGCGGTCGCGCGATTGGTCGCCGAAGTCAGGAACTGGCGGTTCCAGGATGGAGTTCTGTTACGCCTGAGCGAGCCTGTGCCGGAAACGGACCCGTTGTCATGGCTGCAGGGCAACGCCATCGACGCCCGTATCTTCTGGCAAAATCGCGAGCGCACGGTGAGCATCGCCGGTATCGGGGCGGCATTGGAACTGGTCGTCGATTCGGCGGCCGAGCATGGCCGCCTCCTCGGGCAGATCAACACTATTCTGGAACGCCACAACACCGCGTTTCTGGGTGGTCTTGCGTTCTCCGGTCAGAACGGATTCGGCGAGTGGTCGAGCTTTCCCGCAGCCCGTTTCGTGCTTCCGGCGCTGGAGCTGCGCCAGGACGATGGCCGACATCATCTCTCCGTGAACCTGCTGGCCCAGTCGCGCGGCGAATTCATGCGTATGAAGACGCATCTGCTCGAACTTCTGTACCGCACCTCCGGCACGCAACGCGCGGAACGCGATGACAGCCCCACCCGCGTAACCCAGCGCATCAACGATCTGGATTCAACGGTTTGCAGGGGACACATCAATGAGATTCTTCAGAGGATTTCTGGTGGACGCCTGCGTAAGACAGTGCTGGCGCGGCGGGTGGAGCTTCGACTTTCGGCCCCCCTGCTTCCGTTCAGAGTGCTGGGGCGGTGGTGCAAAACCAACCCCGGCAGTTTCGCTTTCGCCATGGAACGCGAAGGGGCTCTGTTCATGGGTTGCACGCCGGAGCGTCTCTACCGAAGGCGTGGCCGCGAAATTTTGACTGAGTCGCTGGCCGGCACGGTCCGACGCGGCAGCACGCTCGACGAAGACCAAACCATGGAAGCGACACTCTACAATGATCCCAAGCTGGTGCGTGAGCACGAATTGGTAACCCGTTTCATGCACGCCCAGATCGCCCCCTGGATCACCGCATCGCCCCCCCGGGAAGAGGTCGGCATCCTGAAACTGGACCGCATCCAGCACCGCCACCTTCCGATCCGAGCCACCCTGAAAGCCGGAGTACGGGACGCCGACCTGCTGCGCACGCTGCACCCAACCCCGGCGATCTGCGGCTTCCCGCGCACCGAAGCGCAGGCCGTCATCGCGCGCCTGGAGAACGTGCAACGCGGCTGGTACAGCGGTGCATTCGGTATCGTCTCGCCGGAACATTCCGAGTTTGCCGTCGCCATCCGCTCCGCGCTCGTCCACCACGACCGCGTGTTCTGCTATTCCGGGGTCGGCATCGTCGAAGGATCGGACCCCGAGGCGGAATGGAACGAACTGGAAGCCAAGATCGAGTCGTTCCTCTCCGTTCTCGAATGCTGAAGCGAACGCGGTTCAGCCATCTCAACGAGGCCTGGGCACATGTTCTGGTGGATCGGCTGGTTCGCTGGCACCAGGTACGCGATATCTGCATCGCCCCGGGCAGCCGCAGCGCGCCTCTGGCACTGGCCGCGGCCCGCTACGGCCGCGACCAGCCCGAGCTGCAACTGCACAGCCACTTCGACGAGCGAGGGCTCGCCTATTTCGCGCTCGGTCTGATCAAGGCGACCGGACGGCCGGTGGCCGTGTTCACCACATCAGGGACCGCGGTGGCGAACCTGCATCCCGCGATGATCGAAGCCTTCGAGGACCACCGCCCGCTGATCGCAGTCACCGCCGACCGCCCCGACGAACTCCACGGCTGCGGCGCCAACCAGACCACCAATCAACATGGGCTGTTCGGAGCCCACTGTCGCGGCGAGTTGCAGTTGCCGGCACCCGACCCGGCATGGTCGGCCGGGCGTCTGGGCCAGGCGCTCGATTCCGTGCTTGCGCTCCTGCACGGGGCGGACGCGGGACCGGTTCACATCAACGCGCCGTTTCGGGAACCGCTGTACGGCACCCCGGAATCGCGGGATTTCGGACCCTGGCTGTCGGATCTCGACAACGCGCTGCCGGCCAGCCCTGCGCCTGGTGAACCAGCCCCGCAACCCGACCTCGACGCTCCGCTGCTGCTGGTCGCGGGACAGCTGGAGCCCGAGGAGGCCGAGGCCGTTCTTGCGCTGGCGCGACGTTCCAGGGTGCCGATTCTCGCGGACATCGGCAGCCAGTTGCGCCTGACGCAGGATCCGATGGTGCTCGAAAGCCCCGATCTTCTGCTTGCCAGCCGCCTGGGGCGCGACGCGCTGGCTCCGGTGCGCCAGATCGTCCAGTTTGGCGGCCGCCTGACCGGGAAACGCCTTGGCACCTGGCTCGCCGGATTCGCCGGTACTCGCTGGCTGGTCAGCCGCCATTCGACGTACCTCGACCCTGCGCGCAAGGCGATCGCCATTCAGGCCGACATCCCCGAATTCTGCCGCCGGATCACCCTGCCCGAGCACGATTTTTCCGTACTTCATTCTATCAGCCAAAACATCACATTGTTGGCACAAAATATTATTTCAGAGGAGCTTTCGGAACCCGCCACAGCCAGGATCATCACCGAAGCGATCCCGCCGGACATGGCGCTGTTCGCGGGCAACAGCCTCAGCATCCGCCTGCTGGATCTGCTCGCGGTTCCCCGGCACGGCAACCGCTGCGTGACCAACCGAGGTGCGAGCGGCATCGATGGCGTGCTCGCGACCGCCTGCGGCTTTGAACAATGGCATTCCGCCGGGCTCACGCTGCTCCTGGGCGACCTTTCGCTGCTGCACGATCTCAACAGCCTCGCCCTCGCGGCCCGCGCCACCGTACCCCTGGTGATCGTGGTACTGAACAACGACGGCGGCGGAATTTTCCACCTGTTGCCCGCGCGGGAACACGACGAGTGCTTCGAGCCCCTGTTCCAGCTCCCGCATGGGTTCGACTTTCGCCAGGCCGCGGGCCAGTTCGGCATTCGCTACACCCACCCTGAATCTCCAGGCGACCTGCGCCGGAGCTATGCCAACGCCTGCACGCACAATGGCTGCACATTGATCGAACTGCGGTTTCCATCCGGACAAGGCAGCAATCGTCTGCGCGAACTCGCCCGTCGCTTGGCGGAGGATCGCTCGTGCTGACGATGGGTGCGTCCGACCGCCCCACCGTCGTTTTTCTGCATGGTTTCATGGGCTCGGGAGCCGACTGGCTGGACGTTGCGCGTGACCTGCAGCCCGATTTTCGATGCCTGATGCCCGACCTCCCCGGGCACGATGGCCTGCCTTTTTACAGCGACGTTTCCGGGAACGGATTCGAAGCCTACGCCTCGGCACTGTGGCAGCGGCTGGAACCCGAACTGCCGCCACGCTTTGCACTGGTCGGTTACTCCCTGGGCGGACGGCTGGCGTTGCACCTCGCCTGTCGGCACCCGGAGCGGCTCCAGTTTCTGGTCCTCGAAAGCGCGCACCCCGGATTGTCCGATGCCGGCGAGCGGGAGCGGCGCGCGCTCGCCGATGCTGCCTGGGCTCAGCGTTTCCGGTCCGGCCTTTGGCCCGATGTTCTCGAGACCTGGTACCGCCAACCGGTATTCGCGTCGTTGTCCGCGGAGCAGCGTCGCGAATGCGTCGCCCGCCGGGCCGGGCACAGCCCCGAGGCGATGGCGACGGTACTGGATATCGCCAGCCTTGCACGCCAGCCCGACCACTGGCAGGACCTGCCGCGGCTGCCGTTCCCGATCGGGTTTCTGACCGGCAGCCTCGACTCCAGATTCCGCGCGGTCGGCGAACGCATGGCCCGCCTCGTCCCCGACCTGGCCCTCCTCCAGGTGGACGGCCTCGGGCACGACTGCCATACCTTCGCACCGCAAGCCGTCGCCGAGTTCATTCGCCGCCTGTGCTCCGCCAAACACGATCGCCCGTGACCCCTACCGCTCCCCGGGGATCCCGGCATCCCCCCGAACACTGATCATCAAGCCATACTGCAGGGCCACGGCTGACTTGTCTGATATCTTGCCCCCGGGTCGACGATGACGACATCGATGCGCCGGTCACCCATCGGGAGTTGCAACCTGGCGGCAAAACGGGCCGCAGGCGCGCCCGGCGCTGGGGCCAACCGGACGCCGTTTCGTCAGCGAGGCTCCTCCTACAGGCTCGAAGCCAGTCTGGTCGCCAAACCCATGGCCTATTCCCTTTCATGGTCAGTGGTGACCCGAGGGCCATGAGCGTTAGCGTGAAAAACCCCGCGTAGGGTGCCGTGAGGAGCAGCCGATCCGCACCGATAGCACGCCGGCCCTGCCCACCCAGGCCTCCGGGCCTCGAGCGATGCAATTCGCTGCGCTCATTGGCACCCTACGCCTGGACCTTTCATGGTTCGGGGTGGCCGCCGGTGCAATGACAGGTTCCGTGGAAGTCACGGCCATGTCCGCGTCAAGCAACACTTAGGAGGCCAGCCTCCTGGCCGACGGCCTTTCATGGTGAGGGATGGTGTGGAACCATGACAGTGGGCGCCACGCGACGCGCGGCCTGATGATGAAACGCTAAGGCACGACCGCGGCAAGGGGGCCGCGCTTGTCAAACCGGGCGGCCTCGGGCATAACTGCGGTGCCTTCGCACCGCAAACGGTCGCGAAATTCAGTGGAAGTTCATTCATCGCCGTTGCACCGCCGAGCCCGTTTCCCATGAGCACAACAACAGCCGCCTTCTCTTCGATCATTCCCGCACTGGACTGGGAAGACTGCTCCAGTTCCTTCCAGGACATCCTGTATCACAAGGCCGAAGGGATCGCGAAGATCACGATCAACCGTCCGGGGGTGCGGAACGCCTTCCGCCCGACCACGGTCAAGGAAATGCAGCAGGCCCTGTCCGATGCCCGTTTCGACGAGCGGATCGGGGTGGTGATCCTGACCGGCCAGGGTGATCTGGCATTCTGCTCCGGTGGCGATCAACGCGTGCGAGGTGACTCCGGTTACCGCGACGACCTTGGCGTACACCACCTGAACGTGCTCGACCTGCAGCGCGATATCCGCTCCTGCCCGAAGCCAGTCGTCGCGATGGTCGCCGGTTACGCGATCGGCGGCGGCCATGTGCTGCATGTGATCTGCGACCTCACCATCGCCGCCGACAACGCCCGGTTCGGGCAGACCGGCCCGAAGGTCGGCTCGTTCGACGGTGGCTTCGGGGCCAGCTATCTCGCCGCCGTCGTCGGTCAGAAAAAGGCCCGGGAAATCTGGTTCCTGTGTCGCCAGTACGACGCCCGCGAGGCCCTGGAAATGGGGTTGGTGAATACGGTGGTCCCGCTGGCGGAACTCGAGCGCGAAACGGTCACCTGGTGCCGGCAGATGCTCCAGCATTCGCCGATCGCGCTGCGCATGCTCAAGTCGGCGTTCAACGCGGGCACCGACGGCCAGGCGGGAATCCAGGAACTCGCGGGCAATGCGACCATGCTGTTCTACATGACCGAGGAGGGCCAGGAGGGTCGCAATGCCTATCTGGAAAAGCGTCCTCCCGATTTCGGCAAGTTCAAGCGTCAGCCATGACCGCCCGGGCATCCGGCGCAGTCACGGGCGTCGACCTGTGGCGCTACCGGCTGCCGCTGAAGCGCCCCCTGCGCGTCGGCGACTTCGACCTCGAACACCGCACCGGCCTGCTGCTCGAATGGCGCCAGTTGCCGGGCCGTAGCGCATGGTCCGAAATCGCCCCTCTCCCCGGTTTCAGCCAGGAATCGCTGGACACCTGCATCGCTGAATGCCGCCGTTTCTTCGCCAGCCACCGCATCCAATGCCCCGACACGAGACCCAACCGCCCAACCCCGCAGACCCCTGCCGGAACGGCCCTCGCCCGCGAATCGGCTGCGGCAATGCCAGAAACCACGACCACCGTCGAAATCCGGAAAGCCCTGGACCACCAATCCAGCCAGCTCAGCCCCTCCGTTCTTTTCGGCCTAGAAAGCGGCCTGCTGCTACTCACCGAAACCCTCCCTTCCCTGCCTCCGCCCCGGCTCTGCCTGCTGATCCTTCCCGAGACCACGGTCGACACCGCGGCCCTCGCGACCGCGAGCTGCGTGAAACTGAAGGTGGGTCGGGTCGACCCGGAGACCGAACGCAACGAACTACAAAAGCTCATCGAAACACTGCCGTCCGCCGTTCGCTTTCGCGTCGATGCCAACCGCGCATGGACGCGGGAGCAAACGATCGCCTTCTGCTCGGGACTGGACCCGGCACGGATCGAATACCTGGAGGAACCGCTGCGCCCCGGCCTGTCCTACACCGGCTGGGCCGAACAGATGCCAATCCCCTTCGCCTGGGATGAAACCCTGCGCGAGCAACCGGATGCGGACCTGGACACGCCTGGTCTGCAAACCCTGGTCCTGAAGCCGATGCTCACCGGCCTGTCCCGAACCCGGACCCTGGTCGAGCAGGCGCGCGCGCGCGGACTCCAGGTCGTGCTGAGTGGCGCGTTCGAGTCCAACCTCAGCCTCGACCTCTACGCACGGCTTGCGGCGTGGTGGTCTCTGGAGGGACCGCACGGACTCGATACCTTCCGGCCATTCGGGATGTCGCTGCTGCAAGCGCCGAATCACTTCCCTTCGCCGGAATCCCTGCCGATCCTGCGCCGCGAGCAGCTCGAACATATGGGGCAGTTGCTGTGACCGCCGGACGTATTCCCTGCCTCGTAGAAACCGCCGGCCGCAGGTTCGCGGACGAACCGGCGCTGCTTGGCCCCGGAGTCCGGATCTCGTTTCGCGAGCTCGACCACTGCGTGAGCGCCCGAGCCAGCGCACCGACCGTCGCCAGCCACTGCGGGCACTGGGTGGCGCTGCCGGCAACGCCAACCGTGCCGAGTCTCATTGAGTTCCTCGCGCTGCTGCGCGCCGGAGCACGGGTGCTGCCGGTGAACCCGGCCCTGCCAGCGGAAGTGCTGGCGCGATGGATGGCACGGCACGAAATCACGCGGCTACACCGGGCGCCCATCGACCTGTCCGATGCCGACGCCGGTGCCGTGGCCAGTACCAGCGGACGACAGCGGTTCATGTTCGCGATCAATGAACCCCGCACCGGAACCCTGTCCTCGGGTTCGACCGGCGAACCCAAGGTCGCCGTGCACAGCTATCGCAACCATGTGCTGAGCGCCGAGGGCTTCGCGGCTGCAATTCCGCTGGGCCCCGGCGACCGCTACCTGCTCGCCCTGCCCTGGTTCCACGTCGGCGGCCTGGCGATCGTGTTCCGCTGTCTGTTGCGCGGCGCCGCCGTGGTACTGGGCGGCCGTGCCAACGATGCGGACTTCCTGCGCGCGATGCGCATTACCCATGTGTCGATGGTCGAGACACAGTTGCTCCGCCTGCTCGCGGCATCCGGTCCCCTCCCTCCCCTGAGTTGCCTGCTGCTCGGCGGCGGCCCGGTTCGTGAACCCGTGCGCCGCGCGGCGTTGGAACGCGGCCTGCCCGTCTGGCGCAGCTACGGCCTGACCGAGACGGCGTCGACCGTCATCGCCGAGGACCCGGAGGGCCACACCCGTACCCTGCCGCACCGGGAGTGCCGTGTTGCCGACGACGGCGAGATCCTGGTTCGCGGCGCGACCCTGTTCCTCGGCTACCTCGAACACGGCCGACCCGTGCCGAACACCGACGCCGACGGCTGGTTCCATACCGGCGATCTCGGGCGCTGGGACTGCACCGGATTCCACGTCACCGGACGTCTGGACAACCGATTCGTCAGCGGCGGCGAAAACATTCAGCCCGAGGCGATCGAAGCCGTGCTGCGCGAGCATCCCGCGATCACCGAAGCCGTGGTGGTTCCCCGGGGCGACGACGAATTCGGCCACCGTCCGGTCGCCTTCGTCGACTGCACCGCACCGATCGCCGACGATGCTCTGCGCGACTGGCTGCGCCCGCGGCTGCATGCCTGGCTGCTGCCCGTGGCCTTCCACCCCCTGCCCCGCAGTGACGGCCTGAAGATCCAGCGCGCGGATCTGGCCCGGCTCGCGGCACGGCCCGAATCCTGAAGGAGACCCTCGATGCCGATCTGGAAACGCCCCGTCGACCTGGACGCTTTGAATGCCCGCAACCGCAATACCCTGATGGACGCCCTCGGCATCCAAGTGACCGCGGTCGACGACGACGCCCTGTACGGTACGCTGCCTGTCGACGAACGCACCCGCCAGCCATTCGGCTTCCTGCACGGCGGCGCGTCGGTCGCGCTCGCGGAAACCCTCGGCAGCATTGCCGCCAACCTGGCCGCCGACCCCGGCCACGTCGCGATGGGCCTCGAAGTCAACGCCAATCACGTCAAGGCCGTGCGCTCGGGTGTCGTCACCGGTTGCGCCCGACCATTGCAGATCGGCCGCAGCATCCAGGTCTGGGATGTCCGCCTCGAGACCGAGCAAGGCGAACTCGTCTGCGCGGCCCGGCTCACCGTCGCGGTGCGGGAAGCACGCTGACTTTCGTGGCAGGAATTCCTTGCGAACACGCACCCTTGGCCGGCCATCTTCAGGTCCGGTAGCGTTGAAGTGATCCCCTGGGAATCTGGCGCCCGGTGGGCGCTCCTCAGCCGCCAACCAGGAACGGGCCAGGTCCCGCTGAGCCCACGCTGCCCAACTGGTCGGTATTGACCCAGGTCAAGGCGCCCCGGAGCCGGCGGCTGCTAGCTTCCCCCGGTCCGTGACCACCGCCGTTCAGCGGTTGCGGACCTTGCCTGAGGCCGCCTACGAAACGGGGGAATTCGTCATGATGGAGGGGCTTTCAAGGACCGCGGCGCGAAATATCTTTTTCGGCGGCTCGCTGTTCTTTTTCGTGATTTTCGTCGCGCTGACCGCGCACAGCCATTGGTACATCGTCACCCAGTCGACCGATCACGCGGGCCTGAACGACTCGGTCAAGCACGGCAAGGCGGTGTGGGAGGAGCATTCCTGCATCAACTGCCACACGCTGCTCGGCGAAGGCGCCTATTTCGCCCCCGAACTGGGCAATGTCTGGATTCGTTACGGCGGATTGGAGTCGCCCGAGGGCGCACGCGCCGGCATCAAGACCTGGATGCAGATCCAGCCGACCGGTGTCCCCGGTCGCCGGCAGATGCCCAACTTCAACCTCACCGACGCCGAACTCGACGCGCTGGTCGATTTCTTCGAGTGGATGAGCCGGATCAACACCCAGGGCTGGCCGCCGAACGTGGCCGGTTGAGGAGGAATGGAAGCGATGAAATATCAGACACAAAGGGTTGCCTACCCGTTCTTCGTGATGGCCATGGTGCTGTTCGCCGCGCAGGTGATCTTCGGCGTGATGGCCGGACTGGTCTACGTGATTCCGGAATTCCTGTCCGAGGCCATGCCGTTCCACATCATGCGCATGAGCCACACCAACCTGCTGATCGTGTGGCTGCTGATCGGTTTCTTCGGCGCGACCTATTACCTGCTGCCCGAGGAAACCGAGAACGAGATTCACAGCCCGACACTGGCCTATATCCAGCTCGGCATTTTCGTGTTCGCCGGCGCCGCGGCGCTGATCGGCTATCAGTTCGGCATTCACGAAGGCCGGCATTATCTGGAGCAGCCGGTCTGGGTGAAGGTGCTGCTGACGATCTCGTTCCTGATGTTCCTCTACAACGCCAGCTTCACCGTGCTGAAGGGGCGCAAGACCGCGATCTCGCTGGTATTGCTGCTGGGTCTCTGGCTGGCCGCGATCTTCTGGCTGTTCGCGTTCTACACCCCGGCCAACATGTCGCTGGACAAGATGTACTGGTGGTACATCGTGCACATCTGGGTTGAAGGCGTGTGGGAACTGATCATGGCCTCGCTGCTCGGCTTTCTGCTGATCAAGATGACCGGCGTCGACCGCGAGGTGATCGAGAAGTGGCTGTACGTGATCGTCGGCCTGGCGCTGTTCACCGGCCTTCTTGGCACCGGTCACCATTATTACTGGATCGGCACTCCGGGCTACTGGCAGCCGATCGGCGGCTTCTTCTCGGCGCTCGAGGTGCTCCCGTTCTTCGCGATGGTGGTCTTCGCGTTCTACATGTTCTGGCGCGGCCAGCGCAACCATCCGAACCGGGCGGCGATCCTGTGGACCCTGGGTTGTGCGGTGATGGCCTTCTTCGGCGCCGGCGTCTGGGGCTTCATGCATACGCTGTCGTTCATCAACTACTACACCCACGGCACCCAGATCACCGCGGCCCACGGGCATCTCGCGTTCTTCGGCGCCTACGTGATGCTGAACCTGGCGATCATCAGCTACGCGATGCCGCATCTGCGCGGCCAGCAGCCCTACAACCAGGTGCTGAACATGTGGAGCTTCTGGATCATGACCTCGGCGATGGCGTTCATGACCTTCGCGCTGACCTTCGCGGGCGTGGTGCAGACGCACCTGCAGCGGGTGATGGGCATGAATTTCATGGAGGTTCAGGAGCATCTGCATCTGTTCTACGTGTTCCGGCTCGGCTCCGGCATCGTGGTGGCCATTGGGGTAATCCTGTTCCTGTACGCGATCTTCGGACCATCACGCTCGCAAGCATCCGCCAGCGCGGCCCACGCCCCGGCGAGCCCCTGAGCCGCCGGCATGGTGACCCGAATCACGCCTCGGGTAAGCCCGGATTTCGATCCGGAGTTGCCCTTTTACCGCCCGGTCGGACGCGAGTGCGAACTGTTCGAGCTCGCGTTCCGGCACCGGTTGCCGCTGCTGCTGAAAGGTCCGACCGGCTGCGGCAAGACCCGCTTCGTGGCTCATATGGCGGCCCGTCTGGGCCGTCCGCTGCACACGGTCGCCTGCCACGACGACTTGACCGCGGCCGATCTGACCGGGCGGCACCTGCTGCAGGGCGGCGAGACCCGCTGGGCGGACGGCCCGCTGACCCGCGCGGTGCGCGAGGGTGGAATCTGTTACCTCGACGAAGTGGTCGAGGCCCGGCGCGACGTAACTGTCGTCATTCACCCGTTGACCGACGACCGTAGGCTGTTGCCGCTGGAACGTACCGGCGAACAACTGCACGCGCCGCCCGAGTTCATGCTGGTGGTTTCCTACAATCCCGGCTATCAGCACGTACTGAAGAACCTGAAGCCGAGCACGCGCCAGCGCTTTGTCAGCATCGAGTTCGACTTCCCGCCGCCCGCTGTCGAGGCCGAGGTTCTGGCCGCCGAGAGCGGGCTTTCCAGCGAACGCTGCGCGGCGCTGGTGAATCTTGCCGGGCAACTGCGCGCCCTGAAGGGCCGCGACCTGGACGAGGGTGTATCCACGCGGTTGCTGGTCTACTGCGCGACGCTGGTGCAGGCCGGCATGCCGATCGACGAGGCCGCCCAGTACACCCTGGTGGAGCCGCTCAGCGACGATCCCGACGTCCGCGCCGCACTGCGCGAACTGGTTCGAATGACCTTCAGCTGACTATCATGGGGCTGCACTGGCTCGAATTCGAGGAGATCATCGGGCGCCGCTGGCATCGCTG
>SLHN01000069.1 GCA_007136145.1 Thioalkalivibrio sp. | reverse complement strand
TCGGCAGGGAGCATTCCCAGGAGGTGGTTTTCGTTCGGCTCGATAGGTTGCGACATGAACATGTCAATCCCTGTTGGTCAGGCCACAAGTCCGGCGGCGTGGAATGTCCGCGTCTGGAGCGGTCACAACAGCGAGTATACCTCCAGGGTTAGACGTTAAACGAATTCAATGGTTCACAACATAGGGAGGTTTACCCACCCCCTGAAGGCACACTTTCCCGAAAGAGAGTCCGGTCAAGTGCGGTCATTCAATCGGTTTCCCGACTGACGGTCCTTGCCCGGCCAGCGCCTCTGGTCCCGATCCGCTCACGGTGGTCATCGCATCGCATTTTCTGAAAAAGAACGCGGGGCGGTGAGTCGTGGACCAGTTTCAGAATCGGTGTTTGGGTTTCCATACCCGGCGGCTGACCTATGTGCGCTACCGAACCGACGCCCGTTTACCAAACCGCTATGTTCACCGTTGCGTCGGGAAAATCGCGGTTCATGCCTGCATGGATTCGCAGGTGTCATCTGCCTCGCTGACAGGCTTGGCTCCTCTGCGGACTGGTGTACACATCCTACGGAAATCAGCATGCGCAAACGAAAGGTTGGTGACGACTCCGACACGGTGGATATCTTCACCGAGGTGCGGCGTCAGAAATCATTGCTGAAGACGGGCGCTTTGCAGAACGCGATCCTTACCAGTGCCAGTTTTTCGATTATTGCCACTGACGAAAAAGGAATCATCCAGTTATTCAATCCCGGCGCCGAACGCATGCTTGGCTACGCTGCTGCTGATGTCGTCAACAAGATCAACCCCAGTGACATCCATGATCAGCAGGAGGTGGCTGCACGCGCCCGGGCGTTGAGCCTTGAGCTTGCCACCTCCATTGCACCGGGATTCGATGCATTGGCTTTCAAAGCCTCGCGTGGTATCGAGGACGTCTATGAATTGACGTTTATCCGCAAGGACGGCAGCCGTTTTCCGGCCATCGTGTCGATTACCGCTTTGCGCGATGATTACGACGATCTCATCGGCTATCTACTGATTGGCGCCGACAATTCCGTGCGCAAGCAGGTCGAAAGGGAATTGCACGACGCCATGGTTGTTGCGGAAACCGCCAACCTCGCGAAATCGGCTTTTCTGTCCAGCATGAGTCATGAGCTGCGAACACCACTCAATGCGATTCTTGGTTTTGCCCAGCTTATGGAATCCGGTTCGCCCATGCCAACGCCCTCGCAGCAGCGCAGCATCGGGCAGATTCTGAAGGCAGGATGGTATCTGCTGGATTTGATTAACGAGGTCCTCGATCTTGCGCTTATCGAGTCCGGAAAGTTGTCGCTGTCCCCTGAATCCGTATCACTAGCCGAGGTGATGCAGGAATGCGCGACGATGATCGAAGCGCAGGCGCTGAAGCGCGGTATCAGTGTGAGCTTCCAAAAGCTCGATGTCGCGCACTTCGTCAAAGTAGACCGGACGCGGTTGAAGCAGGCTCTCATCAACTTGCTGACCAATGCGATCAAATACAACCGTATGGGCGGAACGGTTTCTGTCGCCAGTATCGTGACTACGCCAGGACGCATCCGCATTTCTGTTGAAGACAGCGGCGAAGGTTTGCCCCGGGAAAAGATCGCTCAACTGTTCCAGCCCTTTAACCGCCTTGGACAGGAGATGGGCGGCCCGGAAGGCACGGGAATCGGCCTGGTAACGGCCAAGCGGTTGGTCGAGTTGATGGATGGTACCATTGGTGTGGAAAGCACCGTAGGCAAGGGTAGTGTGTTCTGGATTGAACTCAACCTGACGGATGAACGCCAACACGTGATCGATACGGGCGAATCCATGACCATTTCTACGGTGAAACCACGAGACGGGGCGCAATTGCGCACCGTGCTCTATGTCGAGGACAATCCCGCCAATCTGATGTTGGTTGAGGACTTGGTCGCGCGTCAGCCCGATATACAATTGCTGAGCGCGACAGATGGAAGCCGGGGGATCGAGATTGCGCGAACTTCTCTTCCGGACATGATTCTGATGGACATCAACCTGCCCGGAATCAGCGGTATCCAGGCGTTGAAAATCCTGCGCGAAGATAACGCGACCGCGCACATTCCGGTGGTTGCGCTCAGCGGCAATGCAATACCACGTGATATCAAGAAGGGCCTGGAGGCCGGGTTCTTTCGCTATCTCACCAAGCCGATCAACGTCCGTGAATTCATGAATACACTGGATGAGACACTGAAATTTTCGAAAGTGAAATCGGCCCGCGTCAATCCCCGTGAAACCCAGGCAGAACAAGAATGAAACTTAGCGCCGGCGATATTCTGAACGCCCGTATTCTGATCGTTGACGATCAGGAAGCCAATGTGCAACTTATTGGGCAATTGTTGGGTGAGGCTGGTTACACCTGTGTTACCTCAACAATGATTCCACAGGACGTGTGTGCGCTGCATCGAAAAAACAATTATGACCTGATTCTGCTCGACCTGCAGATGCCGGGTATGGATGGATTTCAGGTCATGACGGGCCTCAAGGAAGATGGGTCGGATAGTTATCTTCCGGTGATTGTTCTTACCGCCCAGCCGGGCCACAAGCTGCGCGCATTGCAGTCTGGCGCCAAGGATTTCATCAGCAAGCCCCTGGATCTTGTTGAAGTCAAGACACGTATTCATAACATGCTTGAAGTTCGATTGCTGTACAAAAGGCTTGAGGGTTACAGTAAGGAGCTGGAGCGCGCCGTGCAGGAGAGAACCACCGAGCTGCGCGAAAGCGAGGCCCGCTATCGCAACCTGACCGAACTGGCGTCCGACTGGTACTGGGAGCAGGATGAGAACGGGAATTTCACCAGTGTTTCGGGCCCGGTTCTGGAGATGCTCGGGATCCAGGTCGATACCTTGGCGGGAGATGGGAAGGCCACCGATGTGGCCGGTTGGAACGAGGCAGAGCGGGAGCAACTTCGTGCAGCCATAACCGCACGCCAGCCCTTTCTCGATTTCCCTTTCAGCCGCGTTGGTAGCGATGGCGTGCGACGGCAGTATCGAGTGAGTGGACAGCCGATGTTCAATCAATCCTGCGGCTTCGTCGGTTACCGCGGAATCGGCGTGGAAGTCAGCACAAGGAAATAGGACTGAGTAATGGAACACGCTGTCACGGAAGCGGAAAACCGGCTGGAAATCAAGGAGCCGGGTGGGACTGAGGCCTTCATGGACAGGACACTAGTTCTCGCCGATTCCAAGCAGGCCGTCGACACCGGTGATGGGCACGATGCTGCCGTCCTGGTCAACGACGGCATCGCTGATGAACATCATCTCCTCGTCCTCGGCCCGCTTCTCGGTCAGATGGATGTCGGAGACATGTCTCGGGCCCCCGTCATCGGCGGCACGCCCATAAAGCCGTTGGATGCCGCGCAGATCGCCGGGCTGCAGATCGTCGAAGGCCTCGGTGTAGGTGTACGCCATAATCTGCCCGGATCGCCCGGGATGGTCCAGGCCGAGAGCGTGACCGATCTCGTGTATCAGCGTATGGCGAATGTCGTAGATTTCCATGTTGCCGTCGAACCCGACCTTCCACGCACGGTCGGGATTCAGGCACACCAGCGCCTGTTCGATCGAGCGCAGGCCCGCTTCCGGATCGGCCGCGTGGGATACGCGCATACCCTTTTCCGGATCGGGCGCATAGGAAACGTTGGCGAATGCCCACCCGCGCGGCTGGCCCTGGGCACCGAGGATGATGTCCGCATCCCGGGCATCGTCGACCTGGTGGAACGACAGATCGGCAGCGCCCTCCCAGACCCGAAACGCCGCCGCGGCCTCGCGCGCCAGTGTCTCCATGGAGAGATTTTCCCCCAAGAGCGCGTTAATCGGAGCCAGATCGCCGCAGTTCCGCGCATCATCGAACCGTAGCGCCTCTTCGGCAAAGGCATAGCTGACATTGGCCCCCACGCCTAGCCGCCGTTCTCCCCATTTCACCTTGTGGCCGTCGAGCTCGAGCAGCCGATAACCGTCTTCGCCGGCATGTGTAGGCAGTGGGAATGCCAATGACAGACAGCCGGCCAACATGAGCGCCAGCGTTGGAAGGTGTGCATGCCCAATTGATCGCACGGCGGTCTCCTGATCGGACCCCGCAAGAGCGCCTTTCAGACGCATGGGGTACCGATGCAGGGTAACGAACAACGACTATGTGTGCTATCGCACCGACAAGGACTCCGCCTATTGACCTGCTGTTGGTCAAGCGGTATGCGTTCAGGATGGCATGTCGTCTGACGGCGTATCCGGGGGTGATGGTGCGCCAGCTGAACACTGTGGTGCGCGCCATCGCGCGGGAGTGGATCCGAGGGGGGGCGTGAAGGGGTTCGATACGCGGCTGTGC
>SLHN01000227.1 GCA_007136145.1 Thioalkalivibrio sp. | reverse complement strand
CACCGTGCTTCCATTCGGCTTCGAGGCCGATCATGCAGATGAATCATGGAGTCTGGAAGATGCGAATAAACCTTCGCGGTACCGTTTCGGCCTGTTCTCGGTTCGCCCTGCTGGCATCAATCGTTCTGGTGCTCGCCAGCGGCGTGGGGGCCGGTGGGCCCGACGACTTCGATATCGATGATACCCCGCGCCAGATCGGCCTCCACGCGCCGGACTGGTTCCAGCTCAGCTTTCTGGATTTCCGGGAAGATCTGGAGCGGGCCGTGGAGCGTGGCAAGCAGGGGCTGGCAATCTATTTCGGCATGGATCATTGCCCCTATTGCGAGGCGATGATGGAGAACAATCTGGCCCAGCCGGATATACGGCAGTATTTTTCCGATCATTTCGATGTAATCGCTCTGGATGTTCAGGGGAGTCGGGAAGTGACGACGCTGGAGGGAGAGACCATCGGCGAACGGGCTTTCGCGGTGCAACGGCGGCTGAATTTCACCCCTGCGTTCAGTTTCTTCGATGCTGACGGTAACGAGATTCATCGCATCCGAGGCTACTATCCCCCGTACCGCTTTCGCGCCGCGCTGGAATACGTTGTCGACCGGCATGATCGTGAAGGAAGCTTCCGTGAGTATCTCGAACGTGCCGATCCACCCCCGAAGTTCGACACCGATGACATCAATCACCAGCCCTTTTTCCAAAGTCCGCCCCACATGCTCGACCGGTCACGGCTTCCGGCCCAGCGTCCGTTGGTCGTGTTTTTCGAGCGCCAGGCTTGTCACGCGTGTGATGTTCTCCATTCGGAGCCGCTCAGCGACGGACGCGTGCTCGAGCGCATTCAGTTCTTCGATGCGGTACAGCTCGATCTGGATGCCGAGACCCCGGTGATCACACCGGACGGCAGACGGACCAATGCACGCGCCTGGGGCGAGAAACTCGATATCCACTGGGCACCAACCATGGTCTTCTTCGACGAGCATGGCAGCGAGATCATCCGAATCGACTCGGTGGTCGCGTTGAACCGCCTGCGCAACGTGATGGACTACGTGCTCACCCGCGCGTACGAGGAGTACCCAACCTTCGAGCGCTGGCGCGCGGGACAGGATGTGATTTCCACGTCGCAGGTTCAGGACCCGTAGGGTGCCGTGAGGCGCAGCCGAACCGCACCGGAACCACGCTGGGATGCAGCCCCGACCTTCCGGCCTCGAGTGGCGCAATTCGCTGCGCTCATTGGCGCCCTACGGGTTGCCGGTCGTCGCCGCGTAGGGTGCCGTGAGGCGCAGCCGAACCGCACCGGGGCTGCATCGAATGGCCCGGGAGGGGATCACGCGTGTCGGATTTCCCAGCACCGGTGCGGGGGGTGGCGCTGAAAATCAGGAGGTGTGGTCTTTCGGGTGATCTCGAGCACCCTGGCGGTCGAAAGTTCGCCGACATGCAGTTCGAAACCCTGGCGATTGGTCGAGAACAGCAATAGCCCATCCGGTGCCAGACGCAGCAGCGTGCGGTTGATCACCCACGCGTGATCGCGCTGCACGTCGAAGCTGGTGTCCATGCGCTTCGAGTTCGAGAACGACGGCGGATCGAGGACGATCAGATCGAAGCGTTCATCGCGCCGGGGTGCGCCTTCGAGCCAACGCAACACGTCTATGGCGACGACCTGGTGCTCGGGTTGGTCCAGTCGGTTCAGGGCCAGATTGCGCCGGGTCCATTCGCTGTAGGTGTTGGACAGGTCCAGCGTCAGGCTGGAACGCGCCCCACCGGCGATGGCGTGGACGGTAAAACTGCCAGTGTATGCGAACAGGTTCAGGAATCGCTTGTTGCTGGCCTGGGTACGCACCATCGCTCGGGTGCTGCGGTGATCCAGGAACAGGCCGGTGTCGAGGTATCGCTCGAGATCCACTTCGAAGCGCAGGCCGTGTTCGTGGACCATGAAAGGCGCACCTTCGGCCAGTCCGCTGTCGGCGTACTGTTCGCCGCCCCGGCCGCGTTCACGGATCTTCGCGGCCAGCCGTGTCGTGTCACCGTCGGTGAGTGCATTGGCGACGGTCTCCAGCAGCGCCGGCCCGTAATGTTCGAGTACGTCCGGTTCGGTCCAGCGGCCCTTGTGCAGCAATTGCACATGTGCACGGTCGCCGTAGCGGTCCACCTGCAGTGGAAACTCGGGCAGGTCGCGATCGTAGACGCGATAGCATTCGGTGTCTTCGCGCCGGGCCCAGCGCGACCAGTGGCGGTCGTTCTTGCGCAGCCGGTTGCCAAGGGCGACAAGATCGGGGGTCCAGGTCATGATGCCTCAGGGTCGGTCGGGTGTGTCGGCGTTCAGTGTTGCTTGCCGGCTGGCTTATACTGCAGGGCCGTAAAGTGGGCCTGCGAGGCATTATCGTGCATTTCGAGCGTGAATTCGTCGTCGAGCATCGGGCCGTCTTCGAGGAGGTCGTCGCGCGAACGCATCGCATCGCGGTGGGGATCTTCGTCGCCACCTTTGTGGGCTATGGCGTCGCGATCTGGGTCTGGTTCGGCGGTAATACCTGGGCGGCATTGATCATCGCGACCCTCAGCTACCTGTTCTTTCGTCAGTTCCGAACCCTGTCGTTCAGCCTGGCGCGCATGCCCCTGCGCGGGCAGGCCAGATCCCTGCCGGTTCTGAAGCAGATCGATTCCGCGCTTGAACAGGGCCGGGCCACGGAGGTGATGGCCGAGCTCGAGGCGCACCTGCAGGCCATGGGGCCGCAGCAGTCGGCCGATTGACCCGTTGTTCGGCGAGGGGATTCAGCCTGCGTTGCGCAGCGCGGCGACTAGCAACGCGAGCCAACCCAGGATGAACAGGGTGCCACCGATCGGGGCAATGGCGCCGAGGATACGCGGGGCACCCAGCGCCAGGCCGTAGAGACTGCCCGAGAACAGCAGAATCCCAAGCACGAAGGCAATGCCGGCGGCCAGGCCCCAGCCCGGACTCACGTGTACCCACAGGGCCGCGAGCAACAGCAGGGCGAGGGCGTGAATGAAGTGGTACTGCACTCCGGTGTGCCAGGTCGCCAGAGCCCGCTCCGAAAGGCGGGCCTCCAGTCCATGGGCGCCGAACGCGCCCAGAACAACGGCGAGACCCGAAAAACCGGCTCCGAGTACAATGAGTGTACGAACTGTCATAAGTCGCTTTTCCCCTTATTGGAGGTAGCAATGCCGTCTTTCGATGTGGTGTCCGAGGTGGATCTTCCCGAATTGCGTAACGCGGTCGATCAGGCGCGGCGGGAGATCGAGAACCGCTTCGATTTCAAGGGAACGTCCGCCGCCGTCGAGCTGAGCGACACGACCATCCAGATGAAGGGTGACGCGGAGTTTCAGCTCGAGCAGATCCTCGATATTGTACGCATGAAGCTGTCCAAGCGCGGTATCGACGTCGCTTGCATGGACCCGCAAGATGTGACCAAGTCGGGGATGGCGGTCAAACAGGACATCCTCATCCGTCAGGGGATCGAGGCGGATCTGGCCAAGCGTATCCAACGACTGATCAAGGACGCCAAGATCAAGGTGCAGGCCAGCCTGCAGGATGACCAGATCCGTGTGACCGGCAAGAAGCGCGACGACCTGCAGGAAGTGATCGCCCTGTTGCGTGCCCAGACCTTCGACCGACCGCTGCAATACCAGAACTTTCGGGACTGACTGCGCTTGGCGAACGATTCGCACTCCATGCGCGTACAACCGGCAGGCCCCGTGGAAGGCCGGCCTCCCGCCCGTCCGCACGCCCGGCAATCGCCTTAATCCCGCAACACCGGTGCCTCGCTGTCGCCCATCTCACTATCCACGTCCAGCCCGGGCTGCCAGCCGAGTTCCCGCGCGCGTTCAATGGCCTCCTCGTGGATGCGGCTGTGGCGTGCGCGCAGCTCCGGTGGCAGATTGGTCACACGCAATCCATACTTGTCCCATTCCGCGGCGACGCGGTCGTGCAGCAACTGAATCTGCGCCAGTTGCCAGCCCTCGCCGGACTCGGTTTCCGGAATCAGCTCGAACACCCAGGCGTCCTTGATGATTCCACCGATTGCGGTCATGCCGCCATGGAGGTCGTTGTGGACGCCGACATATCGGCGATCGCGGGTAAAGCTTTCTGGTCGTCTCATTGCCCCGATTCTACCTGTTTCAAACCGTTCCGGGCTATCAAGGTGTTTGCCGTGAAGGCCGGCTCGGTGGGTTTCGTTGAGGCGAAGCCGCACCGGTAGCACGCCGGTGCCGGCCGATCCGCACCGACGGTGGTGCGGGAGGCCATGGGTACGATGGATTGGGAGTCACGATGGTTCGGGATACACCTTTGCGGCTGCGCCTTCGCGTTGCGCTGAAAATGATGGGTCTGTTTGGGCTTATGGTTTTCGTGTTCCT
>SLHN01000183.1 GCA_007136145.1 Thioalkalivibrio sp. | reverse complement strand
CAAGCCGGTGGATGCGGCCGACGCGGCGTCGATGCTGGAACGCCTGTCAGGTGGGGTGCATTCAGTCCTTACCGGCCTGGCCCTGGCGCGGCTGGGTTTTGTCACCCGGCAGCGGGTTGTCAGGACGCGGGTCTGGATGCGCATCATCGCGCCCGAGGAAATCCGTGCATACGTTGTGACCGGGGAGCCAATGGGTAAAGCCGGTGCCTATGCGATTCAGGGCCGCGCCGCGGCTTTCGTCCGTTTTCTGGCCGGCTCTTATACCAACGTCGTTGGGCTTCCGTTGTTCGAACTCGATGCGATGCTGCGGCAACTGCCTGACTGTCATGGCGCCGGCAGCGACCCGGGATAATCTGGGGAGTAGAGTGCCGTGAGGCGCAGCCGAACCGCACCGTTACCACGCTGGCCGGCTCTCGGGCCTCGAGCGGTGCAATTCGCTGCGCTCATTGACACCCTACGTCCGCACCTTTCATTTTTTGGGGTGGCCGCCGGTGCCATGACAGTTGGCGTGTCCCCAGGTACTGTTCATTCGATGCCGAGCTTCTTCAGCCGATAGCGAATCTGCCGGAAGCTGATACCCAGGGCGCGCGCCGCGGCGGTTCGGTTCCCGCCGCTTTGCGCCAGAGCCTCTTCCAGGGCCTTGCGTTCCTGCTCGGCGAGTTGGTCGTCCAACCCCACGGGCGAGTCCGCGGACCGGTCATGGCGTCCGAAATCGGGAAAGGCGAGGGCGTCGACATCGATCACAGAATCGTCGGTCATCACCGCGGCACGTTCCAGGATATTCTCCAGTTCCCTGACGTTCCCGGGGAAGTGGTACTCGGACAGGCGCTGCAACGCCGCAGACGAGAGCGACAGACGAGTGAGCTGCCATCGTGTCGCGATCCGGTCCAGGATGTGCGGAGCGAGATCCTGGATGTCCTCGGGGTGCTCGCGCAGCGGAGGGACCCTGATCTCGACCACGTTCAACCGGTAATAGAGGTCCTGACGGAAACGGCTCCGCTCCACTTCCTCGCCGAGTTCCTTGTGCGTTGCGGACAGGACTCGCACATCCACGCTTTCCTCGCGCGTTGCTCCGACTGGCTTGATCGCCCGTTCCTGCAAGGCACGAAGCAACTTGACCTGCAATGGCAGGGGCAGTTCGCCGACCTCGTCGAGAAACAGTGTGCCTCCGTGGGCTTCCCGGAACAGCCCAACCTTGTTCTGGACGGCACCGGTGAAGGCGCCCCGCTGATGCCCGAAAAATTCACTTTCCATCAGTTCCGAGGGAATCGCTCCGCAGTTCACCGGCACGAATGGTTGTTCGGCTCGGGCGCCAAGGCGATGAATCTCCCGTGCGACGAGTTCCTTGCCTGATCCCGACTCACCGAGGATGATGACTGGAGCCTGGCTGCGTGCGAGTTTGCCAATCTTTGCACGCAGCTCCCTCATGGCCGAGGATTTTCCAAGCAGAGGGCTGGACTCATCAGTATCGTTGGCCCCTGCCGCGGAAAGGGGTTTTTTCCGACCGGGTTTTCCCAGCCGAAGGGCCGTTTCGATAAGCCGCCTCAGGAGTTGGAGATCGACAGGCTTGGTAACGAAATCGAACGCACCGAGCTGCAAGGCCCGCACCGCGGTATCGATGCTCCCATGGGCGGTAATTACTGCCACTGGCAGTTCCGGACAATGCTGCTGAATGTATTGCACCAGTTCGAGCCCGTCGCCGTCAGGCATGCGCATGTCGGTCAGGCAGAGGTCGAAACTTTGTTCGTGCAGCAAGGCCATCGCACCTTTCACTCTCTGCGCGCTGACCGTTGCGATACCCATGCGTTGCAGTGTGATTTCCAGGAGCTCGCAGATATCCGGCTCGTCATCGACGACCAGCACTTGCTTGATGCTCATCTGACGTCCTCGGGTTTCATTGCGAACGATCGCTGTCGGCCGGCATGATTCCAACGCCCATGGCCACGGACTACCGCCGATGGTGAACGGCAAAGGGTGTCAATGGCCACGGCGAATGTTACCAAGTCGCTCCCTTTTACGGTGATGGTTCGTCGACGGGGTCAAACAGGATTCGGAAACATCCACCTCTTGGTTGGTCGACATAGTCGATCGAGGCACCGTTGTCCTCGCAGAGCAGGCGCGCCAGATACAGGCCGAGTCCAGTGCCGCCAGATGCCTTTGAGGCAAACGGTTCGAACAGGTCGTCCACCTGTTCGACCGGTACTCCGGGACCATGGTCAATCACGTCCAGGCTCACGGTCCGCCGAATCTGGCCGGCTCCTCCGCGAAGAATGATCGGGGGAGAGTCGGGTCGGTCATGTCCGGCATGGAGACGAGCATTCATGCACAGGTTCCATAGGACCTGGTTCAGGTGCGAAGGATCGAAAAGTACCCAGGAGTCGCGCGGCGATACACTGACGCGCAGACTGGCACGAGGGATCTGCAGCGCCGCGCAGAAATCATCAGCGAAGCGCCACAGCCGCTCTTCCAGATGCAATAACTGGCGTTCCGCGCTTCGGCCACGAGAAAGGTTGAGTACGTTGCGGATGACATCATCAACGCGATGACTCTGTTTCTGGATGATCGTGAGTAGTCTCTGGTCGGCCTTGTCCAGGTTGGGTGATTCCGCCAGTAATTGTGCGCTGTGACTGATGGCGCCCAATGGATTGCGGATTTCATGGGCGATGCTCGCTGTGAGCCGGCCGATCGACTGAAGTTTCGCTGCGTGGGCCCGGCGTTTGATTTCCGTCGCGTTTTCCAGAATCAGTAACGTCCCCTGTTCGCCCTGCACGCCCAACGGGGCCAGACGTACTTCCAGCTCCGTGTGCTCCGAGTCACCCGCGACTCGATGGAGCGCTGGCTGTCCCGGCTCCTTTTGCCATGTTTCCAACAACCCGGCAAGCGGCGGCGACAGGTCACGCAGGGCGGTGCCTACCCGTTGCGGTAGCAGGCGCCGTGCTGTTTCATTGATGCTGCGGATGTTACCATCCGGGCCAACCGCTATGACGCCGGAACCCATCCGCGCGATAATCTGCGCGTTGAGTTCGGCCAGATTCGCCAGGTCGACCTCCTGGCGCACCGCCCGGGCCTCGCTGCTGCCCGCCCTCTGAGCCAGGCGCCAGGTCAGAAGTACCGCGATGAAGAGTGTCGCTCCAAGCAACCCGGTCTGGGTGGGGTCGGGTTCCAGCGACCAGGGCAGCACCGGACCGATAATCAGCTCGGTGATCAGAACCGCAAGGGTTGCCAGGGCCGCCATGAACAGACTGGTGCGGCCACTGGCAATCGTCGCATTCGCGGCTACTGGCGGGATAAGTAGAAGGCCAAGCCCGGTTTGCACGCCGCCCGCCGCCAAGAGGACCATGCTGACGGCGACGATATCGACCAGGGTTCCGCCGACGGATCGGACAATCAGATATCTCTGCCCGCCGCGTCGAGCGTGGCGTGCCAGTACGGCGAGGACGACCGCCAGAAACACGTAGCCGAGTGATACCAGCAGATAGGAGGTGGGAGCCGCGGGAGCGAAACCCGGGTCGCCGGGTGCAAGGGTGACCAGCCAGAGCAGAAAAACCGCGACGAAGATTCGGTAGAGCGCGATCAGCCAGAGCGAGCGCGAGAGTTCGTCCTGGGCCCCCATCCGTGGTCAGTCTTGGCTGTTCGCCGAGTCATCGGCCAGGGCGTGATCACGGGAGCAGTACATTCGCTTTCCGGAGCGGTAAGCCTCGAATTGCGGTACGTGCACTCCGCAGTGGGCGCAGCGCACCATCGCACCCTGTTCCTTCAGTTGCTCGGGCTGCCCGGGCTTTTTCCGGTTTGTGCTTTGCAGCAGCGTGCGAACGATCAGGAATACACCGACAATGGCGGCGATCAGCAGAAGAATCCTCATGCACGGATTCTAGCACCGACAGTCTTCGTGTCGGGCAGTCGTTGGATCACATATTCCCCGCAGGGTGTCGTTAGGCGGAGTCGAGCTACACCGATACCACGCCGGTTCCGGCTCCAGGCCCCGGGCCATGAACGGCGCCATTCGTTGCGCTGGTTGGCACCGTGAGCATTGTACGGTCAGGGGTGGCCCGGGGCCTTCAGAGTCAGCCCTCTTGGTCACGGATTCACCTGTCTCGCACGACGCCAAGGGAACGCTGGCAGTTGTCGCTGGCCCGGGGGCTCGTTATGCTCCCCACGCATGAACCTGCATGAATTCCAGGCCAAGGCCCTGTTCCGCTCCGGAGGCATCCCGGTGCCGCCGGCCGAGCTCATTACCCAGCCGGAAGATTCCCGCGCGGCCTGGCAGCGCCTGAAGTGCGAAGTGGCATTGATCAAGGCCCAGGTACACAGCGGTGGTCGCGGCAAGGCGGGGGGGGTCGTGCGTGCGGCCAGCCCGGCCGAGGTCGAGACGGTGACCGGGCAACTCCTCGGTACACGTCTGGTGACCGCGCAGAGTGGCCCCGAGGGGCTTCCTGTCGATCAACTGCTGATGGAACCGGCCGTCGCGATTGCCCGCGAATTCTACTTCGGCATGCTCGTGGACCGGGCGCGTGCTTCCGTGGTCATGGTGGTTTCGGCCGAAGGCGGAATGGATATCGAGACGCTGGCCCGCGAACGCCCCGATTCGGTCGTTACCGTTCCAATCCATCCGGCGACGGGCGTGATGCCGTTTCACGGGCGCCGAGTTGCGCAGGTTCTGGGGCTCCGTGGCGAACCGGCCAGGGCCGCGGCGAAACTGGTTGGCGACGCGTATCGGTTGTTTCAGTCAGCGGATGCGCAATTGCTGGAGATCAATCCGCTTGCCCTGACCATGGATGACCACTTGCTGGCGCTCGATGCGAAGCTGGTAATCGACGATTCCGCTGCGTACAGGCAGCGGGAGATCTTCGGGTTGCGTGATCCGCGTCAGCGGCACGAGGCGGAGGAGCGCGCGCAGGAGCACGATCTCAATTACATCCGGCTCGAAGGCAACATCGGCTGTATGGTCAACGGCGCGGGGCTGGCGATGGCGACCATGGACCTGATTCAGCATCATGGCGGGCAACCCGCCAACTTCCTCGATGTCGGCGGCGGTACCACGGTCGAACGCGTGTCCGCGGCGTTCAAGCTGATCCTTTCCGATACCTCGGTGCGGGCGGTTCTGGTGAACATTTTCGGGGGTATCGTGCGCTGCGACCTGATCGCCGAGGGCATCATTGCCGCGATTCGCGAGGTCCATGTCGAAGTGCCGGTGATCGTACGCCTGGAGGGGACCAACGCCGAGGCCGGCCGCGCGGCCCTGGCCGCGAGCGGCCTGGATATCCTCGCAGCCGCCGATCTCGACCAGGCCGCGCGCGCGGCCGTGGAGGCCGCCCGATGAGCATCCTCGTCGATCGTGATACCCGGGTGATCTGCCAGGGCTTCACCGGGAAGCAGGGGACGTTCCATTCCGAACAGGCGATCGCCTACGGCACGCGTCTCGTCGGCGGCGTTACTCCCGGCAAGGGCGGTCAGGAGCACCTGGATCTGCCGGTTTTCGACACCGTCGCCGAGGCAGTGCGCGACGCGGGTGCGCAGGCAACGATGATCTACGTGCCCGCGGCGTTCGCCGCCGATGCCATCTGCGAGGCCGCTGATGCGGGCATCGAGCTGGTGGTCTGCATCACCGAAGGAATTCCGGTGCTCGACATGATCCGGGTCAAGCAATACCTCGGTCAGACTGGCGCACGGTTGATCGGCCCGAACTGTCCCGGAATCATCACGCCCGAAGCCTGCAAGATCGGTATCATGCCGGGCTACATCCACCGTCGTGGGCGTGTGGGTATCGTTTCCCGTTCGGGAACCCTGACCTATGAAGCAGTCAAGCAGACAAGCGATCTTGGCCTCGGCCAGAGTACCTGTATCGGAATCGGCGGCGATCCGATTCAGGGAATGGACTTCATCGATTGTCTGCGCCTGTTCGCCGAGGACCCGGAAACCGACGGCGTGCTGATGGTCGGCGAAATCGGCGGCGACGCCGAGGAACGTGCCGCGAGTTATATCCGCGAGGTTTTCGACAAGCCGGTCGCCGCCTATATCGCAGGCGCCACCGCGCCACCGGGTCGGCGCATGGGCCATGCCGGGGCGATCATCGCCGGCGGGCAGGGGACCGCGCAGCAGAAGATCGCGGCGCTGCGCGAAGCCGGCGTGGAAATCGCGGCCAGCCCCGCCGAGCTCGGGGCCGCGATGGCACGGGCGCTCGGCTGACGACCATGGCGGTACTCGCCTCCTTGAACGATCGGGATCGCCGGGCGCGACCCGACTGATGCCCCTGGCTGCGATGCTGCGTATTGCCTTGCTGCAGATGAACCCCACGGTGGGCGCACTCGAGCGCAACGCCGCAATGGTGCTTGGTGCCATCGAACGCGCACGGGCCGCGGGCGCGGCCATTGTCGTATGCCCCGAACTGGCAATCACCGGATACCCGCCCGAGGATCTGCTGCTGCGCCCGCGGTTCCTGGACGATACCTGGGCTGAGATCATGCGGCTCGCGACCGGTGCGCAGGGGATCGATGTCGTGATCGGCGCTCCGGTGGCGACCCCGCGCGGAGTCATCAACGCGGCCCTGCTGCTTCGTGACGGCGCGGTTCATGCGCGCTATGCCAAGCATGCGCTACCGAATTACAGCGTGTTCGACGAGCGGCGTTATTTTCAACCCGGGACCGAAGCCTGTGTGATCGAGGCAGGGGGGGTCCGTCTGGGGCTCACCGTCTGCGAGGACATCTGGCGTCCGGAACCGGCGGGCCTTGCCGCTGCCGCCGGTGCGGAAGTGATCCTGAACCTGAACGCATCGCCGTACCACCGCGGCAAGTCCTCGGAGCGGGAGACGGTGGTGACAGCGCGCGTGCATGAGACCGGTTGCCCGATTCTCTATGTGAACATGGTCGGTGGCCAGGATGAGCTGGTGTTCGATGGCCGTTCGTTCATGGTCGGCGCCGATGGCACGGTGCAGCCGCTGCTGCCGGCGTGGATTTCGGGCCTGGCAATGGTCGACGTCGAGCGGCGTCAGGACGGCGGCCTGCATCTGCACGAGGTCAATGTGGAATTGGAGCATCCGCATCCAGACTCGCTGCTCTGGGGCGACGACGAGGATGGCGCTGCCGCGGAGCCGGTCGTTTCGGATCCCGAGGCACTCGATATGTACCGTGCGCTGATGGTCGGTATTCGCGACTATGTGCGCAAGAACGGATTCTCGGGTGTGTTGCTCGGGCTTTCGGGGGGTATCGATTCCGCGCTGACCGCGGCCCTGGCCGTCGATGCCCTCGGTGCCGAAGCCGTCGAGGCCGTGATGATGCCCTACCGCTACACCGCTTCCATGAGCGTCGAGGACGCCCGACAGGAAGCCGAACTGTTGGATATCGACTACCGCGAGCTGGCCATCGAGCCAATGGTCGAGGCGTTCAAGGCCGGATTGATGGAATCCTTTCCCGATCAGACCGAGAACCCGGGCGATGTTACCGAACAGAACTTGCAGTCTCGCTGCCGTGGCGTGTTGATGATGGCGCTGTCCAACCGTACCGGCCGACTGTTGCTGGCAACCGGCAACAAAAGTGAAATGGCCGTCGGCTACGCTACGTTGTACGGGGACATGGCCGGCGGTTTCGCCCCGTTGCGTGACGTGACCAAGCAATGGGTGTACCGTCTTGCGCGCATGCGCAACCGGATCGGCCGCGTGATTCCCGAGCGGGTGGTTACCCGTCCGCCGAGTGCGGAGCTGGCGCCGGATCAGGAGGATGTCGACAGCTTGCCGCCGTACCCGATACTCGACGCGATCCTGGAAGCTTTCGTCGAGCACGAAGCGTCGGTCGACGACATCGTCGCGCGAGGCTTTGAGCGGGAAACCGTTGAACGCATCGCGCGCATGGTTTTCCGTGCCGAGTTCAAGCGGCGTCAGGCCGCTCCGGGAATACGGGTCTCGGCGCGGGCCTTTGGCCGTGACCGGCGTTACCCCATTACCTCGGGCTATCGGGAGAGCCCCGGAAGCCTGCGGGACACAGACACCGTCGATCGGGCGCCCCCCGGACCGACTCCAGGGAACGTCAACCAGTTTCAGGAGGATGTATGAAGAAGATTGAAGCGATCATCAAGCCGTTCAAGCTAGAGGATGTCCGCGAGGCGCTGACCGAGGCTGGTATCGCCGGAATGACGGCAACCGAAGTCCAGGGGTTCGGTCGCCAGAAAGGGCATACCGAGCTCTATCGTGGCGCGGAATACGTTGTGGATTTTCTGCCTAAGGTCAAGGTGGAGCTGGTGGTCGACGATGAACAGGTCGATCTTTGCATCGAGGCCATCATCAAGGCGTCGCGCACCGGAAAGATCGGCGATGGCAAGATTTTCGTCACCCCCGTCGACCGGGCGGTGCGCATTCGCACCGGCGAGGAGGGCAGCGAGGCGCTGTAGCGAGACGGTCGCGCCACGCTCACTGACACCCTGCATGCAGGAGGTCGGCGGCGGTCAATTCGCGAAGAACGGTAGACGCTCCATCCAGCGGCGCAACCCGGTCGCCTCCTGACCGACGACGATCGGGCGTCCAGCCCTGGCATTTTCCGCGTGCTCGGGGAAATTCAGCTCGAGCACGATCATGGTGTTTTCGGCATGGTCCTCCAGCTCCAGCGCCCGGTAGCTCTGATACAGCACGGCCAGCGCCTGAGGCATCACGTCCGCTCCCTGGTAGCGCTCCACCACGTAACGTGCCCGCTGCGACGCCGCGACCCATGCCTGGCGTTCGACGTAGAACTGTGCGACGCGAAGTTCGTGCGCCGCCAGTGCGTTGCGGATATAGATCATCCGCGCGCGCGCATCATCGGAGTAACGGCTGTCGGGGAATTCGGTTACCAGACGTCCGAAGTCCTGAAATGACTGTTGCAGCGGCTTGATGTCCATTTCGGACGGATCCATCGGGAAGAAGCGGCTGAGGAACCCGGCGTCCGGATCGAAATTGATCAGGCCGCGAAGATAATAGGCGTAGTCGAGATGCGGATGGCGCGGATTCAGCTGCACGAAACGATCGACGGCAGCCAGTGCCGCCTCGGTTTCACCGGCCTTGTAGTAGGCGTATGGGATCTCGATCTGGGCCTGCTGGGCAAAGCGTCCGAACGGGAAGCGCGCTTCCAGGATCTCGTAATACTCCACCGCCTTCTGGTAATCGCGGCCGTTGAGCGCCGCCTTGGCCTCGCTGTACAACTGGCTGGCGGACCAGTTGCGGGTCGGGTCCTCGCGCAGACCGGCGCAGCCGGACACGGTTATGATGACGATCAGAACGATCAACGAACGGGCCAGGGACACGGCGGAGCCTCGATTGCTATGCATGACGCCAGGATTCTACAACAATGCGGGTTTCCTCCGCGCTTTGCCGATGATGAATGAACTGCAGGTGGAACTCCCCCCGGAACTTGCGGGCATGCGCCTCGACGCGGCCCTGGCCCGGGTTCTCACCGCGTATTCCCGCAGCCAGTTGAAACAGTGGTTGCAGGAAGGGGCGTTGACCGTGGATGGCGAGCAGCCGGTTCCGCGCGCTCCTGTCCGTGGCGGCGAGCAGGTTCGCCTGCGGGTCCCCGAGACGCCGGTGTCGACTGCCCAACCGGAGCCGATTGCATTGGAGGTGGTGCATGCCGACTCCGCGATGATCGTCATCAACAAGCCGGTGGGTCTGGTCGTGCATCCGGCCGCGGGTCACCGCGAAGGGACCCTCGTGAATGCGCTGCTGCATTACGCCCCGGAGCTTGCCTCGCTGCCACGGGCCGGGATCGTGCATCGCCTCGACAAGGAAACGACTGGGCTGCTGGTCGTCGCGCGTACAGCGGCGGCGCAGACGAACCTGGTGCGGCAACTTCAGGAACGCAGCGTGCATCGGGAATACCGGGCGCTGGTGCAAGGCGTGCTGATCAGCGGGGGAACAGTCGATGCCCCGATCGGACGCCACCCGGTCGATCGCAAGCGCATGGCGGTGGTCGCCGGCGGAAAGCCCGCGGTGACCCATTACCGCGTACTCGAACGCCTGCGCGCGCACAGCCTGCTGCAGGTGAGACTGGATACGGGTCGGACGCACCAGATCCGCGTCCACATGGCCAAACTCGGCCATCCCGTGGTCGGCGATCCTGCCTACGGGGGGCGACCACGCCCGGTGCGAGGCATGAGCCCGCACGCCGCCGAAACCCTCGCCGCGTTCCACCGGCAGGCCCTGCATGCCGCGGTACTGGGGCTTGTACACCCGCGGACTGGTGAAGAATGCCGTTTCGAGGCACCTTTGCCCGCCGATTTCCAGACACTCCTGGATGCACTGCGGGCGGATGCCGTTGCGGCGGAAGAGGAAGCGGGGAAACCATGAACGATCTCCCGCTGCTGGTCCCGGACTGGCCATTGCCGCCAGGGGTTCGAGCCGTGCAGACAACCCGAGTCGGAGGCTACAGCGCCGGGCCCTGGGCCAGCCTGAACCTGGCCTTGCACACCGGCGACGACCCCGCCATCGTGCACCGCAACCGCCAGCATCTCTCCCGGCTGCTCGATCTGCCCGAGCCGCCCGTCTGGCCACGGCAGGTCCATGGTTCCGGGGTTGCTTCGGCCGATGCCGTCACCGGCGATACCGAGGCCGATGCGGTGATTGCGGCCGCCGCCGGCGAGGTCTGCAGCGTGCAGACCGCGGACTGTCTGCCAGTCCTGTTCGCGAGTACCGACGGCCAGGAAGTCGGCGCTGCGCACGCTGGTTGGCGTGGACTTGCTGGCGGAGTGCTGGAAGCCACCCTACGCGCGATGCAACACCCGCCCGAGGCCATTACCGCCTGGCTGGGGCCGGCGATCGGACCGGAAGCGTTCGAAGTCGGCCCCGAAGTCCGAGCCGTTTTCCTCAACCAGGATCCGGAAGCTGCCACCGCGTTTCGCCCGGGGCTGGGTGATCGCTGGTTTGCCGATGTCTACCGCCTGGCCCGGCAACGCCTCGAGCGCGCCGGCGTACGCGAAATCCACGGAGGAGGGCGCTGCACCCATCGCGAGTCCCACACCTTCTTTTCCTATCGCCGCGATGGGCGCTGCGGACGCATGGCGACCTTGATCTGGCGGATTTCCTGACTGCGGGAAGAACCGCTCGCCGGTAGGTTCCCGTTAGCGTGAAAGAACCTGCGTAGGGTGCCGTGAGGCGCAGCCAAACCGCACCGAAACCACGCTGGCTTCGGCCCCCGGCCCCCGAGCGGCGCAATTCGCTGCGCTCATTGGCACCCTACCCATTTATCAGGGTTTGCATGGCCATGTGGGTTTGGTCCGGGCGCAAAGAGCGCCGATCGTGCCTATACTCAAGGAAACCCGGACGAATACCCCTGTCAGGGGTACCGAAGCAGGCGTAACGGATGACGCGGTGGGTGCCGATCAGCAGGGTTCTTTCCGGGTACTGGTCAACCAAATAAAGCCTCTGCAGCGCCGTATTGCCGCTGTCCACGGGCGCAGGCACCATGGATTCGACACGTCTGGAACGAAATCCCATCCCCGGTCCTCCTGCTGGAAGTGTGCCGCCCACCGTTGGCGGCGGGTTTCGGGGATTTCTTGTCGCCGTGTTCCTGCTTTTTGGCGTGCTCGGCTCTGTGTCCGGGCAGGAAACGGCCGATAAGATCTGGCGTGCCGCCACCGACCTGAGCGATCCGCACAACCAGGCGGTGCTGCTGAAGAACATCAACCATCTGCACACGCTGCGCGGCGTTTCGGAGCAGTACTGGGATCGCGTCCCCGGCATTGGCGATCTTACGCACAGCCAGTACCAGGAGGCGATGTTCTGGCATCAGCGCGAGAACCTGCGTATCGCGCGCAAGGCGGTCGGTGATCTGGGCGCCTACGAGCTCGATCTGCAACGACCGGCACCGGATGCCGGCGAGTGGCGCATTGGCTCGGATACCGATTTCCTGGTCCGGCGCAAGGACGGCCGGCCGGTCACGCTCGAGGACATCCAGCGCGTCGAGGCCGCGTATCGCCAGGCCGTCGCGCTCGAGGTGCGCCGGCGCAGCGGCGGCGCGGTGCGGATGGATCCCCGCGATTTCGACACCGGAACCGATTTCATGGTCGCGCACGATGCGACCACCGACACCGAATTCACCCGCATCGCCGAACACTTCGGCCGCCGCGACGCCGATACCTACAGCCGCGTCGAGGCGGCCCGGGTCGAGGCGCAGATGCGCACGCCGGGGGAATCGATCGACTACCGCGACGCCGGGATGTACGTCGCCGAGATGGTCGATCAGGCCCAGCGCAAGCAGCGGCAGATCGATCGGCTGCTCCGCGAACAGGCCGATGCGCCGGCGCGTCAGCGCGCGATCAACGAAGCCCGGATCAAGCAGCTCGAATACGAGCGCGACAAGTATCTGCGGCGCATCAATTCGGTCAACCGCCATCTGCACACGCAGGCGCGCACCCAGTTCGGCCGCGGCCTCCGTACGCCGCCGCGCGACATCACGGACATGCAGAACCTCGCCCAGCAGGCGCGCGAGAACTACGCGCACACCCTCGGGAACGTTCTCCGGGTGATGCCCGAAGGTCCGCAGGCCCGCCAGGCCAATTTCATCCTCGCGTTGCAACTGGTCGATCTGCCCGCTGCCCGGCGCAGCGAGGTGCTGTCCCGGCTCGATCAGCGCGTACAGCAGAACGTTCTCCAGCAGCTCGATGAATTTCAGGCCTGGCGCCGGGCCGAGCGCGAGCGGGTCGCGCGCGAGGACGTCGTCACCCTGCGCAACTTCCTGCACAAGACCGAATTCGGGCAGCAATTGCTGCGCGTGTTCGGTACCGAGATCGAGGCGCTGACGACCCGCCCGACCGAGAGTTCTCGCTTTCTGGCCGATGTCTACCGCGACCTCGCCGCGACCGATCGGGCGATTCAGAACCGGGCGCAGTCGCTGTCGATGTGGCTGGACCTGATGGTGCAGGTCCGCGACGCGCAATCCGATGCCGAACTGGCGATCGCACTCGGGCGCACGCTGGCGTCGAAGACCTACTACGGGATGATCGCCAGCCACCTTTATACCGGCCTGATCGAACGCGACGGCACCGCGCTGGCCAGGTCGCTGATTCTGATGCTTTCACCCAAGACGGCGCTGCCGCAGGTGGTGCAGTCGATCGGCGGTTCGGTAATCGACCTGACCACTACGGTGCTGTTCGACCACCAGTTCATGGTGCTGTACGTGACCGCGAGCTTCGACGACGACGGCAGATTCACGGGCCTGGACGGATACCAGACCGGGTCGGATGCCGTCTGCCGCTTCTTCGACGATGTGCTGCAGCCCGGTGGAGAACACTGGGTCGAAGGGGTCTTCACGCGGGCGCTGGCGTTGTCCGAGGAACGGAACTTCAGCCAGGAGGTGCTGAGCGGAATCAACGCCTTCGGTACCCGCGCCTTCGTGCGTGCGCTCGAGAGCACCGTGTACGGCGGGACCGCGAGCTTCATGGGGCGGCATCCTGCGGTTCAGCATGCGCGCGCCGAGGTGGCGAGACTGACCGGCACGATCGACGATTTTGCCGAGGCGCTGGGCGATCGCGTGCCGTCGCAGGCGGAGCCGGGCTGGGATGGGCTGTCGCGCTTCGAACCCGCGGCACAGCATGCGATGCGGCCATTGCTCGAGCAGCGGACCGCCGCCTGGGGCGACGTCGAGGCGGCGCTGTGCGCGGCAGTCACGGAATCGCTCGAATCGCGGCATCGCGCCGAACAGGGGCTCGAGGGCGGCGACGAGGCCGCGCTGGCGTTGCTGGCCGAAGTCGAGCGTCTGTTCCACGAACTCGATATCCACGGCGTGGGGATGGCGTGGTTGAACCACGAGGGCACGCGCAACGTGATCATGCGCTGGCTCGGGTCCGCCGAGGAGCAGCGGATCGAGGCGATGCAGGCGTTGCAGCGCTACCACGATGCCTATTCGGCGGTGCACGAGATCCGCGATACCGTCGAGAGTCTGTATCGCACCGCGACTGGTGGTGCCGAATCGCTTCTTGCGCGGCCACTGACCGGTTCGCCGCCGCTGACCGCCGATCCGGCGTTTGATCACAGTCTGGCGGTGCGCCTGTTCCAGGAGACGATGGACGACCTGGACCGCTACGAACAACAGATGCTGCGGATCAAGCGCGAAGCGCTGAACGACAACCACGCGCAACTCGATGACCCGTTCGATCGCCGCATCCGGACGGCGATCCACGCCGCGACGATCGCGTTGAACGACGCCGCAGCGACGATGCAGGGGGCAACGCATGCTCAGCAAAGACTGTACCGGGTGCAGTGGTGGGCCGCGCACGATCTGCGTACTCAGCATTCGGTCGCTTTCGAGCATACGCGCGCGCAACGCGCGAAGATCGAGGAACTGCTCGACGAGTTCCGTGCTCACTATCAGCCAGTCGAACCCGCGCTGGCAATCCTGCCGCCACCGGCGGTGATCGAAGAACGCGCGGCGACGGATGCACCCTACGCATTCGGACTCGACGCAACGGCGATTCCGCCGGAGACGGTGTACGTCTGGTTCGAGGATGGCACGGAAATCGGCCGCGGCGATACGCTGCTGCACATGTTCGAGGAGCCCGGGCCACGGACCCTCGAGGTCCGGGCGCAATGGACCCGATCGGACCGGGTGTTGCGCGACGGCCGCGCGACCGCCGAGCTCAGTGTCGATATCCGCGCCGATGCCCTGCTGCCCGAACTGGCGATTCGGCCGCCGCGCGATCTCGGCGCGCTCGCCGAGCCGGACCGTGCCTACGAGTTCCACGCATTGCGCAGCAACATTCCGGACGACGCGACGCTGAGCTGGCGGATCGATGGCCGGCCGTCGGGTGTCGGCGCCGACGTCGAGCTGCGTTTCGGCGATCCCGGCTCGAATATCGTCGAGCTGTTCGCCGAGTGGGAGGTTCCCGGCAGCTGGACGGGGCAGGAGCAGGTGATCGCCCCGGCACTCACCGTCGAAGTCGACGACCCGGGCCCGTTGCTGGCCGAACCCTGCCGCATCCTGCTTGCCGGCACCTTTGACGAAGCGGTGCCCGAGGTGGGCATCGAGCAGTTGCTGCGCCGGTTCCCGACTCCGGAAGAAGTCGAGGATTTCGTTGCCGACCGGGCGGCGGTCGCGGCGCGGCATGGCCTGCGCGCGAGCCCCGACGAACCCGATGCGGTCGATGCGGCCACCGGCCTGACGCAGCAGTGTTTGCCCGAGATTCTGGCGCAATGGCATTCCCGGCGCGCCGACCTGGAGCGGGAATTCCGCGAGCGCTGGGAAATGCTCGACGACGCCACGCTGACGCTGCAGGTCGATACCGGGAATTTGCGAGCCCCCGCGGCACTCGGCGTATCACTCGCCGAAGCGGCGCAGACGCCGGAACTGAACCGGGTATCGGTGCAGCTCGAAGCGCTCGGCATGGACCTGTCCGCGCTGCACGCCGAACTGGCGTCGATGCTCGACATCCTGGCCGGTGACGAGGTCCGACCCGGTTGCGGGACGATCCCGCCGTACTACCTCTGGCTGGACATCGACTGGACGCTGGACGGCGAGGAGGTTGGTGTCGCCCAGCGCACACCGGATGGCCGGCAAATGATGTTCCAGGCGCTGGAGGAGAGGACCTACCCGGTGACCGCGCAGGTCACGCTGCGTTATCGGCGCGGCTGCAACAGCGGGTATCCGCAACTGATTCCCGATCTGGTGCAAACCGTCCGTACCACGATCGAGATCGAGTTCGAAGACCCGGACGCGCCTTTGCCCCCGCCCGAGGTCGTCGCCGAACCCACCGCGCCCGAGGAACCTCCCGCGGCGCCGGAACCGCCCGATCTTT
>SLHN01000002.1 GCA_007136145.1 Thioalkalivibrio sp. | reverse complement strand
ACGTCGATCAGCATCGTACCCTTCGGCGCGTGCAGCGTGCGTCCGTCGATCTCAAGCGTGACCAGGTCCTGGCTCATAGAAGATTCCTGCACAGTGGCAATCAGGCGGCCTTCGCCACCGCACTCTTGCCGTGCTGAATGTAGTGTTCGAATTCGTGGCGGTAGTGCTTGATGAAGCTGCGCACCGGCATCGCGGCGGCATCACCCAGCGCGCAGATGGTACGGCCTTCGATCTTGCTCGCCACGTCGTCCAGTCGTTCCAGGTCCTCCGGCCGGCCACGTCCCTCGACGATGCGGGTCAGCATCCGGTACAGCCAGCCGGTTCCTTCGCGGCAGGGTGTGCATTGGCCACAGGATTCGGAGAAATAGAATCGGGAGATGCGCTGGAGTACGCGCACCATGTCGGTGGTCTCGTCCATCACGATCACCGCACCCGAACCGAGCATCGAACCGGCCTTGGCAATCGAATCGTAGTCCATATTCGCCTGCATCATGATGTCGCCCGGAACCACCGGCACCGATGATCCACCGGGGATGACCGCCTTGAGCCTGCGTCCATCGAGGACACCGCCGGCCAGTTCAAGGAGTTCCTTGAACGGCATGCCCAACGGCACCTCGAAATTGCCGGGCTTGTTCACATGCCCGGAGACCGAGAACAGTTTCTCGCCGCCGGACTTGGGTACCCCGAGGGCCGCGAACCATTCGCCACCGTTGCGAATGATCGAGGGAATCGAGGCCAGCGACTCGGTGTTGTTGATCGTCGTCGGACGACCGTAGAGCCCGAAATTGGCCGGGAATGGCGGCTTGAACCGTGGCTGGCCCTTTTTGCCTTCCAGGGACTCCAGCAGCGCGGTTTCCTCGCCGCAGATATACGCACCGGCTCCAAGCGACGGATAGAGATCGAAATCGACCCCCGAACCGAGGATATCCTTGCCCAGGAAACCGGCGTCGTAGGCTTCCTTCAGCGCGGTGGTGAAACGCGTATTCACTTCGTCCATGAACTCGCCGCGCATGTAGTTGTAACCGACCGTGGCACCAATGGCATAGCCGGCGATGGCCATGCCCTCGACCAGTGCATGCGGATTGAAGCGCAGGATGTCCCGGTCCTTGCAGGTGCCCGGCTCGGATTCGTCGGAATTGCAGACAATGTATTTCTGGCCCGGGGAATTGCGCGGCATGAAGCTCCACTTCAGACCGGTGGGGAAGCCGGCTCCGCCGCGTCCGCGCAGGTTCGACTTCTTGACCTCCTCGATCACGTCCTCGGGCCGCATGCGCCCGCCATAGACCTTCTTCAGCGCCTCATACCCGCCAATGCTTTGATAGGTCTCGAACGACCACGGGTTCTCGAGGTCGCGGGTGGCGAAGCAGATCTGGTTGGCCATGATTCAGGACTCCAGCTTGGCGAGAATCTCGTCCACCCGCTCGGGGGTCAGATTCTCGTAGTACACGTGATCAACCTGCATCATCGGCGCGCCACAGCAGGCTGCCAGGCATTCCTCCTCCCTTTTGAGATAGAACTTCCCGTCCGGAGTCGATTCACCGAGCCGGATCCCCAGTTTGTTCTCGATATGCTCGATGATCCGGTCGCCCCCGCGCAGCATGCACGAGATATTGTCGCAGACCGCGATGGTATGGCGGCCAACCGGCTTCAGCTCGTACATCGAGTAGAACGATGCGGCCTCGTAGACTTCCATCGGCGGAATCCGGAGGTACGCCGCCACCGCATCCATCATCGGCGTACTCAGATAGCCTTCCTCGTGCTGCACCGCACGCAGGGCACCGAGGACCGCCGAACGCCGCTGGTTCTCGGGGTAGCGGGCCAGCCACGCATCGATTTCCTCGCGGGCGTGGTCACTGAGCACGGCCTCGGTCTGTTTCCTATCAGCGGACATCAGCGGTCCACCTCCCCGAATACGATGTCCTGCGTTCCGATGATCGCAACCACGTCGGCGAGCATGTGGCCCCGCGCCATCTCGTCCAGTGCCGACATATGCGCGAAACCCGCGGCTCGAACCTTCAGGCGGTAGGGCTTGTTCGCGCCATCGGAAACCAGGTACACGCCGAACTCGCCCTTGGGATGTTCGACGGCCGCGTAGGCCTCGCCTTCAGGCAGGCAGAAACCCTCTGTGAACAGCTTGAAGTGATGGATCAGGGCCTCCATGTCGGCCTTCATCTCCTCGCGCCGCGGTGGCGAGAACTTGTAGTTTTCGAACAGCACCGGGCCCGGGTTGGCACGCAGCCAGTCGACGCATTGCCGAATGATCCGGTTGGACTGGCGCATCTCCTCGATACGCACCAGGTAGCGGTCGTAGCAGTCCCCGTTCACGCCCACCGGGATGTCGAAATCGAGCCGGTCATAGACCTCGTAAGGCTGTTTCCTGCGCAGATCCCACTCGACACCGGAGCCACGCAGCATCGGCCCGGTCAGGCCCAGCTGCTTGGCCCGCTCCGGACTCACCACGCCGATATCGACGGTACGCTGTTTCCAGATCCGGTTGTCGGTAAGCAGGGTCTCGTACTCGTCGACGCAGCCGGGGAAACGCTCGGTGAACGACTCGATGAAGTCGAGCATCGAACCCTGCCGATTCTCGTTCAGCGCATCGACCTCGGCCTGGGTCTTCCAGCGCGAGGGCTTGAACTTCGGCATTGCGTCCGGAAGATCGCGGGCCACGCCGCCCGGACGATAATAGGTTGCGTGCAGGCGCGCGCCGCTGACCGCCTCGTAGCAGTCCATCAGGTCCTCCCGCTCCCGGAAGGCGTAGAGGAAAACGGTCATCGCACCGATATCCAGCGCGTGCGCGCCCAGCCACAGCAGATGGTTCAGGATGCGGGTGATCTCGTCGAACATCACGCGGATGTACTGCGCGCGCAGCGGCGGTTCGATCTCCAGCAACTTCTCCATCGCCAGCACATAACCATGCTCATTGCACATCATCGACACGTAGTCGAGGCGATCCATATAGCCGATTGACTGGTTATAGGGCTTGCTTTCGGCGAGCTTTTCGGTACCACGATGCAGCAGGCCGATATGCGGGTCGGCGCGCTGTATCACCTCGCCGTCCATCTCCAGCACCAGGCGCAGAACACCGTGCGCGGAGGGGTGCTGTGGACCGAAGTTCAGGGTGAAGTTGCGGATCTCAGGCATCTCGGTCCTCTCCAGCCAGCTCGCCGTCGGCGTAGCGATGATCATCCCGGATCACCTTGGGCACCAGCACCCGGGGCTCGATCGTCACCGGCTGGTAGATCACCCGTTGCTGTTCGGGGTCGTAGCGCATCTCGACATGGCCGATCAGCGGGAAATCCTTGCGGAAAGGGTGCCCGACGAAGCCGTAATCGGTCAGTATACGGCGGAGGTCGGGGTGCCCGGAGAACAGGATTCCGAACAGGTCGAAAGCCTCGCGCTCGAACCAGTTGGCTCCGGCCCAGACGTCGGTCACCGATTCGATTTCCGGGAATTCGTCATCGGGCAGCCAGGCGCGCACGCGAAGGCGGCGATTGTGGGTCACCGACAACAGGTGCATGACCACGGCGAAGCGCGGACCATCCCGGTCGGTGTCGTCGGGCGCATCGTCGAAGGTGAAGCGCCCGGAAGTGGCGGCCGTCACCCCGCGCCCGAAGCCCTGCGTCGATGCGGCTTCGGTGGACCACTCGGTGCGGCCGTATTCCAGGTAATCGATGCCGCACAGATCGATCAGCATGTCGAAACCCAGTTCCGAATGATCGCGCAGTCGCTCCGCCACCGCCCTCCATTCCGCGGCGGGGATCTCGATCGTCACTTCTCCAAGCCGAACGGTCAGCGACCGCAGCTGCGGCTCGAACTCCTCCTGCAGGATATCGACCCAGTTCTTGCTCTCGGACATCGGTAACCCCGGCAGCTCAGCGTGCAATGGTGTTGGTGCGGCGGATCTTGTTCTGCAACTGGATGATTCCGTAGAGCAGCGCCTCCGCGGTGGGAGGACAACCCGGCACATAGATGTCGACCGGAACGATACGGTCGCAGCCGCGGACGACGGCATAGGAATAGTGGTAGTAGCCGCCCCCATTGGCGCAGGAGCCCATCGAGATCACCCAGCGGGGCTCGGCCATCTGGTCATAGACCTTGCGCAGGGCCGGTGCCATCTTGTTGACCAGCGTGCCGGCGACGATCATAACGTCCGACTGGCGCGGGCTGGGCCGGAACACGATACCGAAGCGGTCCAGATCATAGCGGGCCGCCCCGGCATGCATCATCTCCACCGCACAGCAGGCCAGACCAAAAGTCATCGGCCACAGCGACCCGGTGCGGGCCCAGTTGATCAGCTTGTCGGCGGAAGTAGTAACGAAACCCTTCTCGAGAACGCCTTCTATTCCCATTCCAGGGCCCCTTT
>SLHN01000193.1 GCA_007136145.1 Thioalkalivibrio sp. | reverse complement strand
GTTATGGTGGTCCGTGTCGGTCCCCCCGCGACGATAGGTTGTGAACCCCGCCAGGCCCGGAAGGGAGCAACGGTAGCAGCCGACTCGGGCGCCGGGGTGTGGCGGGTGCGGGCCGCCACCCTTCAAGCCGTATTCCCCTCCGGTGGGGCAGACCGAGGACAACAAGCCGATGAGCCATCAGGTCCTGGCGAGAAAGTGGCGTCCCGGCCGATTCGAGGATCTGGTGGGGCAGCCGCATGTCGTGCGTGCGCTGGTTAATGCGCTGAACAACGATCGGCTGCACCATGCCTACCTGTTTTCCGGTACGCGGGGCGTCGGCAAGACCACCGTGGCGCGCATTCTGGCCCGTTGCCTCAATTGCGAGACCGGGGTCACCGCGCGGCCCTGCGGCACCTGCCGTTCCTGTGTCGAGATTGCCGAGGGCCGTCATCTGGACCTGATTGAGGTCGATGCGGCCTCGCGAACCCGGGTTGACGATACCCGAGAACTGTTGGACAACGTTTCCTATGCACCCGTTGCCGGCCGCTTCAAGGTGTACCTGATCGACGAGGTCCACATGCTGTCCGAGAAGAGCTTCAATGCGCTTCTGAAGACGCTGGAGGAGCCACCGCCCCACGTGAAGTTTCTGCTGGCCACCACGGATCCGCAGAAACTCCCGGTGACCGTGCTTTCGCGCTGCCTGCAGTTCAACCTTAAACCGATGTCGACGGCATTGATTGCCGAGCATCTGCAACGCGTTCTGGACTCGGAAGGTGTTTCCGCCGAGCCGGGTGCGCTGGTGCGCCTCGGAGATGCCGCCGAGGGCAGCATGCGGGATGCGCTGAGCCTCACGGATCAGGCGATCGCCTACAGTGGTTCGGGCCTGACCGAGTCCGACGTCTGCGACATGATTGGTTTGCTGCCAAGGGGCCGTTTGAGCGAGCTGCTCGACGCCGCGTGGGCGGGCGAGGGTCCGCGGTTGCTGCGGACGCTGGCGGCACTCGACGCCCTTGCACCAGACTGGTCGCGTCTGCTGGAGGAGTTGGCGGCGCTGGTACACGGCGTGGCGGTCGAGCAAGTGATGGCGCTGGAATCCACCGTGCCGGCCGATGATGCGGCGACCGACCCGCTCGTTGAATGGCAGCGTCAGGCCGCGCGGGAACGGGCTCCGGAGGACGTGCAACTCGCTTACCAGATCCTTTTGCATGGCCACCGGGATCTTCCGTATGCGCCGGATCCTCGAATCGGTGTCGAAATGACATTGCTGCGCATCCTCGCGTTTCGCCCCGAATCCGTGCCGGCGCCGCGGAAGCGGGCGGATACGGTCGCTGCGTCATCGGTGCCGTCAAATGCCCGGGAGTCCGCATCGGTTGCGTCTGCATCGTCGAAAGGCCGGGAGGCGATATCCATTGCGCCGGCACCGGTTCCCCCGGATGAGAAACCTGCCTTGGACGTTGCGCGGGGACCGTCCATCACGGCGCCTGTATCGGTCGCACCCATGGAAGCCCCCACTCCGGTCGCTTCGGGAGGAGTTGCCGAGCCCCGTCCGCTGGATTGGCATGCCTTTGCCCGATCGTTGCCGCCCGGGCCGGTGCGTGAGCTTGCCCTGCATGCCGACCTGCTCGATCAGGATTCAGACCGGGTGGTGATCGCGATCCAGCCGGCGCACAGGATGCTTTGCACCGAACGCAGTCGAGCGCGTCTGTCAGAAGCGCTGGGGATTGCGCTGGGCGCTCCGGCACGTCTGGAACTGCGCGATCAGGCCGAGCCATCGACGACCACCCCGGCAGCCCGGCTTGCAGCCGATGCGGCGGAGCGTCAGGCTAAGGCCGAGGCCGAAGTTCGTGCGGATCCCGTGATCGAGGCATTGCATGACACTTTCGGTGCGGAAATACGCCGGGTCCATCTGCGGGACCCGGCGGATTCCGTGAGTTCGGGCGACAACCCCCGGCCGTGAGGAGTGATCCCGCGTACGGGGGCGATGGCCCCGCAACGATTTTCGAAACACGCAGGCGACTGATCAGGAGCGTACGGCAATGATGAAGGGTGGCTTGGGGGGTCTGATGAAACAGGCCCAGAAGATGCAGGAAGACATGCAGAAGGTGCAGGCGGAGTTGGCCACGATGGAGGTCGATGGCCACGCGGGGGGTGGCCTCGTCAAGGTGGTGATGACCGGGAAGCATGAGGTGCGCAGGGTGAGCATCGACCCCAGTCTGTTCGAGGACGACCGCGACATGATCGAGGATCTGGTCGCCGCGGCCATCAATGATGCCGTGCACAAGGCGGAAGCGGCGGCTCAGGAGCGCATGGCGGGGTTGACGGCTGGAATGGGCTTGCCCGCCGGCATGAAGCTGCCGTTCTGAGACGCGGTCGGATTGGCAGCGGTTACTGTCGATGGAGGCCGTTCTCGAGGAACTGATCGCCGCCTTGCGGTGCCTTCCTGGGGTGGGGAACAAGTCCGCGCGGCGCATGGCGTTGCATCTCCTGGAGCGTGACCGAACCGGTGCGCGGCGTCTGATCCGGGCATTGGATGTCGCCGCCGAGACGGTTGGTCACTGTTCGGTTTGCCGGACGCTGACCGCCGCTTCGATCTGCGCGCGGTGCAAGGATCCGACGCGCGATGCCGGGTTGGTCTGTGTGGTCGAGACTCCTGGCGATGTGCTGGCCATCGAGGCAGCGACGGATTTCCAGGGGCTGTTCCATGTACTGCTTGGGCGGCTCTCGCCTCTGGATGGTATCGGACCCGAGGAACTGGGCCTCGATCAACTCGAATCACGACTGCGCGAGGGTGGTGTGCGCGAGTTGATTCTGGCGACGAATGCCTCCGTTGAAGGAGAGGTTACCGCGCATTACCTTGCCGAAATGGCGGCCCGCCATGGCGTGCGGGCAACCCGTATCGCGCAGGGTGTGCCTACTGGCGGAGAGATCGAGTATCTGGACGCGGGGACATTGACGCACGCACTGTCAGGGCGGCGCGACTATTGATCAAGAAAGGGCCGGTTCTCCCACTGGGAATTCCGGGCAACGGAGGGCTTCATGACCGATTGTATTTTCTGCCGGATCGCCGCGGGGGAGATCCCCGTGAAGACCATTCTGGAGACGGATTCACTTCTGGCGTTCCACGACCTGAACCCTGTCGCGCCGCATCATGCGCTGGTGATTCCCCGACGACATATCGCCACGCTGGATGCAGCGACACCGGAAGATGCCGACGTTCTGGGTGAATTGTTGCTGGCCGGAGCGGAGGTCGCACGGCTTCTGGGCTGCGCGGAAACTGGTTACCGAAGCGTAATTAATTGCAACCAGGACGGCGGACAATCTGTCTACCATTTGCATCTTCATATAATCGGTGGTCGCGCGCTATCGTGGCCTCCGGGCTGAAATCAAGGTATACTTCTGGATACATGGGCGAGTAGTCTTCGACTTTCGCGAGACGACACGGAGAAAACGGTAATGAGCGTTGGGTGTGGGACCATTATTGGCAGGAGCGGCCTGGTTTCGGGTGCGCTGGTGCTGATGGCGTTTGCGCACCCCCTCCTTGCTGAAAGCCGTACGATTTATGAGCTTTCCTACACTCCTGGGCAGGATGCTCTCTCGACGCTGGACGTCTTCCCCGGGGCGGCGCGCCTGCGCCCCGGTTTCTATAACGACGTTCAGGCAAGCGGTCGCGCACTGAATCTGGAAGTGCGTTCCTCGCGTATGCCTTCATTACAGGCGCCAGGATTTACCGATCAGGTCGTGGAAACCAGTGGTGGTTTCATTCAACGCTTCGGCAGCAGCGGTTTTGGCTATGGAGTGGACCTGGGGCTCGGTTTGCACTCTTCCGTGGGCAACCCGGTCTGGCAGACCGACGAACTTTCGTCGGACAGGGGTTCTTCGCTGCTCGTCACCGATCTCAGTGCCGGCCCGATGTTCGAATCCGGGAATCTGCGCAGCCGTGTTCGGGTGGGTGTTCGTTATCCTGTGCTAGGCGACGTTGACGCGGGCATTTCGCGCTTCAATCATCGCGGTGATTCCTCGCGAAGCGCGGGTTATCTCAGTCTGGACAGCCGCTTGCGCTTCAGCAATCAAACGGAAATGTCACTCAGTCTGTTCTATGACGATTACACACTTGGTGCCTCTCGTGACTGGTTGAGTGACGGGTTGGACTTCAGGTCTGGTGGTATAGGTGGCAATCAGTCAGTCGTCGGATTCGAAATGGGGCTGAATTTCTGATTTCGGTGGGGCGGCAAGGGTTCGCCACCTCAGTGGGTATTCACATTCTTCAGTAGTTCCAGCCACGCGTCGAGCCTCCCTTCGGGTAGCATCTCGCGCAGCACCGCCTGACGGACCGCGCAGCCCGGTTCCGATCGGTGGGTGCAGTTTCGGAACCGGCACCCGTCCGAGATTTCGCCGAGATCGGGAAAGCCGCGCACCAGTTCGTCGAAAGTCGTGATTTCCGGAGTGAAGTCGCGCACCCCTGGCGAGTCGATCCAGGCGCCTTGGTGATCCGCCGGGTACCAGCGGGCAGTTGTGGTTGTGTGGCGCCCCTCGCCCGTTTGCCCGATTTCGCCGACTCTCAGATCCTCCCCGGGCAGCATCGCCTGGATCAGCGATGACTTTCCCACGCCCGATTGCCCGACCAGAATATTGCTTCCGCCAGCCGCGGTTTCGCTCAACTCCTTGGTGCCGGACCCGGAGTGGGCACTGATCCGCAGAACCGGGATTCTCAGGTGGCCGTACGTCGCCAGCTTCGCTTCCAGCGCCGGGCCATTGTCTGCGTCGATCAGATCGCATTTGTTGATGATCAAGCCTGCCTGGGCCGGAAGGTTGAGAATGCCAACCAGGAATCGGTCGATCAGCAGATGAGGTATTTCCGGGCGTGGCGCCACCACGACCCAGACCCGATCGATGTTGGCCGCGATCGTTCGGCGCCGTTCGAACCCATCGCGCCGGGCGAGCTGGTTCCGACGTTCCCCGCGCGCCAACACAGTCCGCTCTCCAATGTCGACAGAGACCATGTCCCCACAGACCACGTCGTCGACCTTGCGCCGCAGGTTGACCCGCATAATGGCACCATCTGGCGTCAGTACATCGATCTCGCTGCCATATCTGGCCACGGTTCGACAGAGCAAGGTCACCAAATTCGTGGCCACCAGTAACCGGAGCGGGGGCTGGCCGGCGCCGCCACGGTGCTCCGGCATTGCCCAGGAATGCCCGCCGGTTGTGATACCCGGCGGGCATCGGGCTGCTGGTGCGCGCTGTGCTTGCCGCGCGGGCGGTCAGTCGAACAGTGCATCCACACGTGCCGCGCAGATGAAGTCGTTGATGCTGAGACCACCGACCGCGTGCGTGGAAAAACGAACCACGCAATGGCTGTATGAGACTTCCATGTCCGGGTGATGATCCTCACGGTTCGCGATCCACGCGACCGCGTTGACGAAGGACATGGTTTCGTGGAAGTTCGCGAACTTCAAACGCCGGGAGATCCAGCCTGCCTGAGGATCCAGCGTCCAATCCGCCGCCAATTGCTTCAGGGTTGCCTCGCATTCGGCACGGGGCATCGGTCCTGAAAGCCCTTCCGGTGGCTGGCAATGCAGCTGCTTGATGTCGCTCATGACACGATCTCCCGCGTTCAGAACTTATAATAGCTTTCGTTAAGATAGCGGGCGACCGCCTCGACTTCATCGTCGAACCAGCCCGTGTTCAGGTTGACATTGCAGCGGTTCACCTGCGTGATCAGGGAATCCATCGACCCGATCATGCGGTTTTCTCGTGTGTAGACCTCGGTCCCGTGGCAGCTCAGGCAGTTGAACTCATGCAGTTCCTTTCCCTTGGCGAGTTCCCCCGCCTGCGCGACGCCGCCGAGGTTGGTGACTAGCAATACAGTGCTGATGGCTTTTCCAATGTGACGCATGATCCTCTCCTTACATGGTGACGGTGCCGAATCGAGTCGCGGATTCGGTTCTGGGTGGTAGACTGGCGACCTTTTCAAGGAGGTCAAATGGGCCAGAATGCCGACAACCTGATCTGGATCGATCTCGAAATGACGGGCCTCGACCCACGCACCGACCTGATTATCGAGGTCGCAACGATTGTGACCGACAAAAACCTCAATGTACTCGCTGAGGGCCCGTTGATTGCCGTCAGGCAGGCGGAATCGGTGCTTGGACGCCTCGACGACTGGAACCGGCGGACCCACGGTGCCTCCGGGCTGTTGCAGCGGGTCCGTGACAGTGTGCACGACGAAATCAGTGCCGAACAGGCGACGATCGAATTCCTCAAGCGCTGGGTGCCGCGCAACGCGTCACCCATGTGCGGCAACTCGATCTGTCAGGATCGCCGTTTTCTGGCCCGCTGCATGCCAGATCTCGAGCGCTATTTTCATTACCGAAACCTTGACGTCAGTACGCTCAAGGAGTTGGCGCGACGCTGGGCGCCGGAGATTCTCGCCAACGCGAAGAAGGATTCCACGCATCAGGCCATGCAGGATATTCGCGACTCCATTGCCGAGCTGCGTCATTACCGCGAACATTTCATCCGTCTGCCGGGGAGCCAGCCACACCCGGACTGACTTTCTGGTCGGGCACCGAGGGTCCGACACGCGCCGAATCATGCGTTGGATAGTGGCCTCGGAGTCAGGATCGTTGGGTGTCGGTCCAGGTCAGGGTTGCGCTCGGGGAAATCGCGAATGAAGTGAAGCCCGCGGCTTTCGCGGCGTTTGAGTGCGCTGTTCACAATGATGTCCGCGACGACAACCAGATTGCGCAATTCAATCAGGTCCGGCGTGATCCGGTAGTGCGCGTAATGCTCGTGTACCTCTTCCGCCAGCACACGGATGCGTCGCTGAGCCCGGAGCAGACGGCTGCGAGTGCGTACGATGCCGACGTAATCCCACATCAGGCGTCGGAGCTCGTCCCAGTTGTGCGAAACCACGACTTCCTCATCGGAATCGGTGACCCTGGATTCGTCCCAGTTCGGGGGTTGGGGTAGCTTCTCGGGGGGCAGCGGTTTGTCAGCGGAGAGAATGTTTTCTGCTGCCGCCCGAGCGTAGACCAGACATTCGAGCAGCGAATTGCTGGCCATGCGGTTGGCCCCATGAAGCCCGGTGTAGGACACCTCGCCAGCCGCATACAGGCCGGGGATGTCGGTCTGGCCGTGGCTGTTCACGACCACGCCCCCGCAGGTGTAGTGCGCCGCAGGAACCACTGGCAGCGGTTCGGTGGTCATGTCGAAACCGTATTCCAGGCACCGCTGGTGGATGGTCGGAAAGTGCTCGCGCACGAATTCCGGGCTCTTGTGGCTGATGTCCAGGTAGACGCAGTCGATGCCGAGGCGTTTCATCTCGCCGTCGATCGCGCGGGCGACGATGTCCCTCGGGGCCAGTTCGCCTCGGGAGTCGAAGTCCTGCATGAATCGGTGTCCATCAGGCAGGAGCAACCGACCACCTTCGCCACGGACCGCCTCCGAAATCAGGAAGGACTTGGCCTGAGGGTGGAACAGGCAGGTTGGGTGGAATTGCATGAACTCCATGTTGGCGACTCGGCAGCCTGCCCGCCATGCCATCGCGATGCCGTCTCCAGTGGCGCCATCCGGATTGGAGCTGTAGAGGTAGACCCGGCTGGCGCCGCCGGTGGCGAGAATCACAATGGGTGCGAGGATTGTTTGCACCTCGCGCGTTGCGCCATCCTGGACGTAGGCACCGATCACGCTCGAGCGTCCATCGACCTCATGCACGATCAGGTCCACGGCGAGGTGTCTTTCGAAGACCTCGATTCTCGGTTGTACACGAGCGGTTCTGACCAACGCCTCCTCAATGGCCAGCCCGGTAGCATCCGCCGCGTGGGCGACCCGTCGGGCCGAGTGGCCGCCTTCCCGTGTCAAATGCAGTTGACTACGCCCGTCGCGAGCTTCGCGAGTGAAGGGCACGCCAAGCCCAAGCAACCACTTTATCGCATCGGGACCTGCCGCTACCGTGCGGCGGACCGCGTCCACGTCGCATAGCCCCGCACCTGCGTCAAGTGTGTCGGTGACATGGGACTCGAACGAATCGGTCTTGTCGAGGACCGCGGAGATACCGCCTTGAGCGTAGCGGGTACTGCCCTCGTCGACAGGGCCTTTGCTGATGATCGCGACCCGTCGATGGGGGGCCAGATGCAGCGCGGCAGTCAGACCGGTGGCCCCACTACCGATGATGAGAACATCGAAGCGTTCCTGAGCCGGTCCCATTTGTGTTGTCGCCATGGGTCAGGTAACTTTCCGGCGTTGTTCCGGACGCAACGGTTTGCGACGGATCACACCTGGGTCAATCAGGACGAACTTCACCATGGTTACAGGGTCCATGCTGCCAAGATTACCGGAATTCGGGTTCCACGCGGGAGTGCCCGCATGAGCGAAAAGGCTTCCGACGAGGCGCTCGTTCGGCGTGTGCAGGCAGGGGAGAAAGCGGCATTCGACATCCTGGTTCTGAAATACCAGCACAAGATCGTCAACCTGGTCGGTCGCTACGTGCACGATCACGCGGCCGCGCTCGACGTGTCGCAGGAGGCGTTCATCAAGGCCTACCGGGGCCTTGCCAATTTTCGCGGCGAAAGTGCCTTCTACACTTGGCTTTACCGCATCGCCATCAACACCGCCAAGAACCATCTGGTGGCGCAGGGTCGAAGGCGACCGGAGGCCGAAGTCGATGTTCAGGATGCCGAACAGATGGGCGGCGATTCGGCATTGAAGGAGAATGCAACCCCGGAAGGGGAGTTGTTGTCACAGGAGATACAGGTGGCAGTGCAGCGGACAATCGAACGTTTGCCCGATGATCTGCGGACCGCAATCACATTGCGTGAACTCGAAGGACTGAGCTACGAAGAGACCGCCCAGACCATGGGGTGTCCGATCGGGACTGTCCGGTCGCGCATCTTCCGGGCCCGCGAGGCCATCGACCGGACCTTGGGTCCGTTGCTAAACGATTGAGCGAGCACAGAATGAAAAACCAAGTCAGCAAAGCCGAGCGCCTGTCCGCACTGGTCGACAACGAAACCGATACCTTCGAAACCCGCCGTTTGATCGATGAACTGGTGAGATCCGGCGAGGACCGCGAGCAATGGGCCCGTTATCATCTGATCGGAGATAGCCTGCGCGGTGGCATGACCCGCATGGCGCCGGCCGATTTCCTGTCTCGAGTCCAGGAGGGTATCGCCAGCGAAGAACCCCTCCACGTCAAGTCGGTGCCCTCGGGTGCCCTGCGCTGGTTCAAGCCGGTGGCTGGAGTGGGCGTGGCCGCGACCGTTGCGGTTGCGTCGCTACTGGGCCTGCAGATGCTGACGGGTGAAAGCGTTGACGGCACGCCTGCTGTTGCCGTCGAGGCGACGCCAGCCCCGGAAACCGAAATGGCAACGGCTCCGGACCCGCGCTTCGCCCGATATCTCGAAAATCACGCCGAGCTGGTTGCGCCGGGCTCTTCGGCGTTCGCCAGGGTTCGAAATTCGGTTGACGGTGAGTAAGCGAGACATGTGGGGCTGGCAATGGACGCTCCCGGGGCTGGTTTCGCTGTTGTTGCCGCTCGCGCTGAACGCCGGACAGGAAGATCCCGTCGTTTGGCTGGAGCGCATGGCGCAAAGCCTGCATTCGCACAGCTATGAAGGCACCTTCATTTTCCAACGCGGTGACCGCATCGATACCGTCAAAGTGGTTCATTCCGCCGAGAACGGTGGTTATCGTGAGCGGCTGCGGACGCTGACCGGCTCGGCGCGTGAGGTCATCCGTTCGGTCGATCGCGTCAGTGCGCTGAAGGGTGCTCGTGTCGAGGCGGATGGTGGGCCTGGGCAACAGACCGCTCCCCACAGGCCGCCGGCGATCGCGGGAATGATGCTTCGTGCCAGCGAACGCTACGATCTGAAGTCCCCCGGGTTTGACCGTATCGCCGGGTTTCCATGTTACGTGCTGCACGCGGCGGCGCGTGACGACTATCGCTACAGCCACAAGTACTGTCTGCACCGGGACACCGGTTTACCCTTGTCGAGCGAGTTGATCGATGCGGACGGACAACTGCTCGAACGGCTGGTATTTACCGAGCTGGCCTTCCTGGACGTGGTTTTCGAGGAAGCACTGACGCCTCGTGGATGTGAGGCAAGGCATATCGAGGTGCGTGCCGCCGAGGTGCCAGGAGACACTGAAGCGTCGCATGGCCAGTGGTATTTCGAGGGGCTACCTCCAGGGTTTTCGCCAGTGATCGCGACCGAACGCGTATTCGGCCCCGACTCTCCACCGTCGCTGCATTTTGTTCTCAGCGATGGTCTGGCAACCGTTTCGGTCTATGTGGACGCCAATAAGGACAAGGCGGATATGTTCGAAGGTGCCACTCGCTCGGGTGCCACACATGCGTTTGCACGCCCATTGGCTGGGAATCAGCTGACCGTGGTCGGCGAGGTTCCCAGGAAAACCATCGAGCGGATCGCCAGCGCCGCACGTTTCCGACCCGGAGATTCGGGCGAGACGGCGCCAGCACGCTGAAGGCCATCGACATGAGCGGCTGGATCGAGGAACAGGGGGTCGTCGTCGCCGCCGATGATGCGTGGGCGACGATTCGTGTTCTTCGTCAGTCGACCTGCGGCTCCTGTTCGGCGCGTAGCGGCTGCGGGAACGGGGTGCTGTCGGAAGTTCTGGGGCGCCGTAGCATGGAGATCCGGTTGGCGAACTCCTATGGTCTCTGCTTTGGAGACCGGGTCACGCTCGGGATATCCGACCGTGCGCTCGTTTCGGGTGCGCTCGCGATGTACCTGCTACCTTTGCTCGGCTTGATCCTGGTCCCCGCGTTCTTGACCCTGGTGTTGCCTGGTGTTGGTGAAGGGTGGCTGATCCTTGCCGGTCTGGGTGGTTTCGGGCTTGGGCTGATGGGGGTGCGCGGGTGGTTGCGGCGGGAACGGCAGCGCTTTGCCCCGGTAGTGCTGGCGCACGACTCCGTTTCCCGCCAGGGACCGCGCGAAGCGCGGATCCTCGGCTGCGATTGACCCGGATTCTTCCGGGGGCGCGCTGGATGTCGCCGGACGATCCGAGCGTGCTTGCAGGTAGCCGCGTCGTTTCTTTAAGCGAGTCGGGAACTTGCGCGGGCCGATACCCTCTAGACTGATACTCAACAGATCCCTGTAGGTGCTTATGAAAACTTATCGATGGTTTTTCCTCGCGGCGATCCTGGTCGCGTTGTCCGTTCCGGCGTCGGCGCGTCATTTGCCCGATTTCGTCGAGCTGGCGGAGAAATACAGCCCGGCGGTGGTGAATATTTCCGCGGCGCGCGAACGCGTGGCGTCCGATGAACGTTCCGGGCGCGCGCCCGAGTTACCCGAGGGTATGCCGTTCGGTGATCTCTTCGAGCATTTCTTTGGCGAACGGGGACAACCCGGGCTGCCAGAGCGCCGCGAGCGCGGTTCGATGGGTTCGGGCTTCATTTACAGTGCCGACGGCTACATTCTCACCAATCATCACGTGATCGAGAATGGTTCCGAGATCGTGGTCCGCCTGTCGGATCGCCGTGTTTTCACCGCGGAGCTGATCGGTTCCGATCCCCAAAGCGATGTTGCGGTTCTGAAGATCGATGCCGAGGATCTGCCTACTTTGCGGCTGGGGTCGTCCGAGTCGTTGAAAGTCGGGGAATGGGTCCTGGCGATCGGGTCTCCGTTTGGCTTCGATCATTCGGTCACGGCCGGAATCGTCAGCGCCAAGGGGCGTAGCCTGCCGTCGGACAACTATGTACCGTTCATTCAGACCGACGTCGCGATCAATCCGGGCAACTCGGGTGGCCCGTTGTTCAACATGGACGGTGAGGTCGTCGGGATCAATTCCCAGATCTACAGCCGGACCGGTGGGTTCATGGGCTTGTCGTTCGCGATTCCGATCGACATGGCCGTCGAGGTTGCCGAGCAACTGCGTGCAACCGGTACGGTCACTCGCGGCTGGCTGGGGGTCCTGATTCAGGAGGTAACCCGGGAACTGGCCGATTCCTTCGGCATGTCCCGGCCGACCGGCGCGCTGGTCGCGCAGGTTCAGCCGGACAGCCCGGCGGAAAAGGCGGGGTTCCGGACTGGTGATGTGATCCTTCGTTTCAACGGGATCGATGTTCCCCGATCCAGCGCCTTGCCGCCGATCGTCGGCCGGACTCCGGTGGGTTCCGAGGTTGATGTCGACGTACGTCGTGGTGACGAGGAAATCGTGATTGGCGTGACCATCGAGGCGTTGCCGGAGGAAGTGGCTAGTGCGCGTAGTCGAGTTCCGGCGCAACCGGCGCAGCCGCAAAGCCTGTTGGGGATGCAGATCGAGCCCCTGACCGCGGATGAGCGTTCAGAACTGGGTCTGGGCGATACGGGAATAAGGGTGCGCGAAGTCACTGACAACCCTGCCCGGGCAGCGGGCATCCGTCCGGGCGACGTGATCGCGCAGTTTGGTAACGCACCGGTCACCTCGGTCGAAGAGTTCCGGAAGCAGGTCGAGGCCGCGCCAGCGGGCCGTTCGGTTCCCGTGCTCATTCACCGGGGAGGCAACCCGGTGTTCATCGCGCTGCGTATGCCGAATTCGTGACGGTGAAGTGGCGCGGGCCGAGCGTCCGCCAGGACGACTCAAAGCCCGCGCCCGTTGCCCGAAATCAAGGGGATACCCGGCCGCCTCGTCGGCTCACACTTTATTACCGATCGGATTGCTCGCTCTGCACCGATCTCCTTGCGGAACTTCTGGCGCTGGAAAGCCGTTATACTTTCGCGCTTGAGCGTATCGACATAGACGAGGATCCGTCCCTGCTCGCCCGTTTCAACGCCAAGGTTCCGGTGTTGGCGGTAGATGGGGAGATCCTCTGCTGCCATTTTCTCGATACGTCGGCCCTGATCGACGAGCTGACCAGCAATGACTGAGACCCGCCTGACCCGCAACTTTTCCATTATCGCGCACATCGACCATGGGAAATCGACGCTTGCCGACCGCCTGATCCAGGTCTGTGGTGGCCTGGCCGAGCGTGAAATGGCGGAACAGGTGCTGGATTCGATGGATCTCGAACGCGAGCGTGGGATCACCATCAAGGCGCAGAGTGTCTCACTCTATTACGATGCCGCCGACGGCGAACGCTACCAGCTGAATTTCATCGACACTCCCGGTCACGTCGATTTTTCCTATGAGGTTTCGCGTTCGCTGGCCGCGTGCGAGGGCGCGCTGCTGGTCGTCGATGCGTCGCAGGGTGTCGAAGCACAGAGTGTGGCGAACTGCTACACGGCGATCGATCAGGGTCTCGAGGTGGTCCCGGTGCTGAACAAGATCGATCTGCCGGCCGCCGATCCGGATCGGGTCGCGACCGAGATCGAGGATGTGATCGGGATCGAGGCCACCAACGCCATCCGTGTCTCGGCCAAGACCGGGGTGGGTATTGCCGATCTCCTGGAAGAACTCGTGCGGCGGATTCCACCCCCGGAAGGAAGTGCCGATGCGCCGTTACAGGCATTGGTGATCGACTCCTGGTACGACAATTACCTGGGTGTCGTGGCCCTGGTGAGAGTGAAATCGGGTCGGCTTCATGCCAAACGCCGGATCACCGCAATGTCGGTGGGTCGGGTCTACGAAGTTGATCGTGTAGGCGTGTTCACTCCCAAGCCTCTGGACAAGGCGTTCCTGGAGGTTGGGGAGGTCGGGTATGTTATCGCCAGCATCAAGGACATCACCGGGGCCAAGGTAGGTGACACGTTCACCGACGCGCAGAAGCCGGCGGAAAGCCCACTTCCGGGGTTCAAGGAAGTCCAGCCACGAGTCTTTGCCGGCCTGTTTCCGATCAGTGCGGAGGACTTCAACGACCTGCGCGAGGCGCTGGACAAGCTGCGTCTGAACGATGCCTCGCTTCAATTCGAGCCGGAGACCTCTCAGGCTCTTGGGTTCGGATTCCGTTGCGGATTTCTCGGCATGCTGCACATGGAGATCGTGCAGGAACGGCTCGAGCGCGAGTACGGGCTTGATCTGATTTCGACCGCTCCGACCGTGGTCTACGAGGTCGAGAAGACCAACGGTGAGATTGTACCGGTGCACAACCCGTCTGAACTGCCGCCGTCGAACGAGATTGCCGAGATCCGGGAACCGGTGATCCTGGCCAACATCCTCGCCCCTCAGGAGTTCGTCGGTGCCGTGATGACCTTGTGCGTGGAGAAGCGTGGTGTGCAGGTGAAGATGCAGTACATGGGTCGCCAGGTTGCGTTGGCCTACGAGATGCCGATGTCCGAGGTGGTAATGGATTTCTTCGACCGCCTGAAATCGGCAACCAAAGGGTATGCCTCCTTCGACTATCATCCGCTGCGCTTTCAGGCTGCGCCGTTGGTTCGTGTCGATGTGTTGATAAACGGTGAGCGAGTCGATGCCCTGTCGGCGATTCTGCATCGGGATCAGGCCCAGAGCCGGGGGCGCGAGATGACCGAGCGCATGTGTGGCATCATTCCGCGCCAGATGTTCGAGGTGGCGATTCAGGCGGCGATCGGCTCGAAAGTGATTGCGCGGTCGACGGTCAAGGCGCTGCGCAAGAACGTCCTGGCGAAATGCTACGGCGGCGATGTCAGCCGCAAGCGCAAGCTGTTGGAGAAACAGAAGGCCGGCAAGCGCCGAATGAAGCAGATCGGGCGGGTCGATGTGCCGCAGGAGGCCTTCCTCGCGGTTCTTTCCACCGACGGCAAGTAAAGCCTAAAGCCGATAACCTTCGACGGACGAACTCGGAACAGCCGTTTCCAGAAAAAGGATCGTTTATGACATTCAGCCTGGAGCTGATTTTGGTGCTGGCAACGCTGGTGACAGGGTTGATCTGGTTGAGCTGGGTAGTTGTCCGGCGCGGATTGAGTCCTGAACGGCGTGCAAGACTACCTTGGTACGTCGATTATTCCCGCTCTTTTTTTCCGGTGCTTCTGATCGTACTGGTATTGCGCTCCTTCGTTGCGGAGCCGTTTCGTATTCCCTCCGGCTCCATGATGCCCACCCTTCTGGTTGGTGATTTCATTCTTGTCAACAAGTTTTCCTATGGTATCCGGCTACCTGTGACGCGCACCAGAATACTTGACACCGGAGCACCCGAACGCGGTGATGTTGCGGTGTTCAAGTATCCCCGCAACCCGGCCGAGGACTACATCAAACGAGTCGTCGGCCTCCCGGGGGACCGGATCGAGTTCCGCGACCGCATGCTGTACGTGAACGGCGAACAGCAGAAGACCGAATTGCTCGGAACCTATAACGGTGTGGGCTCTGGCCGTATGATGACCGGAGCCAGCCGTTTCCTCGAGCATCTGGGCGACACACCGCATGAGATCCTGATGTGGCAGCAAAGCCCCGGATTGTCGGGAGCGGTGCAGGTACCGGAGGGTCACTACTTCATGGTGGGGGACAATCGGGACAACAGTAACGACAGCCGCATGTGGGGCTTTGTATCGGAAGATCTTCTGGTCGGCCGGGCGATCTTCATTTGGTTGAACTGGGATTACAATGGTGGTCATTGGGATTTCTCCAGGATTGGCAACCGCATCCAATGATTGACTCAGGGGGCAAAGGCTATGATGGTGTCCAGACGCAGAATGAGCGGGGTTGGGGCATTCACGGTTATCGTATACATCGCATTCTTCCTGCTGGTACTGACCTTTGGTCTGACCGTCGGCAAGGATTATCTGCAGTACCTGACCGTACGTAGTGTCGTTGCCGATGTGGCCGCCGAACCCGGGGCCTTCGCGCGCTCCGATCGACAGCTGTGGAGCGAAATCGACCGCCGATTCACCGTCAACTCCGTCTATGATTTGCCGGCACGCGAGATCACCCGTGTCGAG
>SLHN01000155.1 GCA_007136145.1 Thioalkalivibrio sp. | reverse complement strand
CGCCCTCCCGGGCGCATGGTGGTTCCATGCAACCGGGAGGGTAACGCAGCAGACGGACGAAAAGACCAGCAAGACGGTATCTTTTTTGACAGAAATCGCCTAAGAGCAGTTCGACACTTCCGGATCAGTCGATGTCTTCGTCGTGTTCCGGTTTGGAATGGGCCGCGATGTCGCCGCGCAGCGTGTGATACCAGACCCCGGGCTCCTCCCGCAACATGGTTCCCAGCGCAAACAGGTCTGCACTGGTGAGATGATCGATGACACCATCGCTCCCATCCTCGAAGCGAAGATGAATGGAGCCTCGCCGGGGCTGGCTGTGCCAGTTGAGTACGTAGTTATCGACTTTCTTCCACATCGCTGAATCTCCGCATTCTCGCCCTTGGGGGCGGGGTCGCCTGACCGTGGCAAGGCCGGCTCCCCTTTTCTTCCGGCCTATCCCGGAACGTAGATGATGGACGGAAAGCTTTCCATACGTACGCGCGCCGGGTGTCGCGCCTGTTCATCGGCCTGTCGCTCGGGGCCATTGGGTCGCTGAATCCGGTACTTGTCATCCGGTATGATGACATTGGCCCATTCCTCGTCACGTCTTGCGGATTACCCATGACCACTCCCGCCGGCATCCAGGAAGACCGACCCAAGGCCCGGGGAACAAGCTGCCAGTCCATCCATGGATTCGTCGAAAGGGATCGTTGATGTTGAATAATGATGTTCTGCGCAGTGTCCGTTTCAGTCTGGATATGAGCGATGCCAAGGTCGCCGAGATTATCCGGCTCTCCGGTGGCGAGGTGGACACCGGAGAGGTGAAAGCCCTGCTCAAGAAGGATGATGAAGGCGGCCACCGCTTATGCAGTGATGAGGTTCTTGCCCATTTTCTCAATGGCCTGGTGATTTTTCTTCGTGGTAATGATCAAGATAAACCACTGCGGCCAATCGAACTCCCCCTGACTAACAACATGGTCCTGAAGAAGCTTCGCGTGGCCTTTGAACTGCGGGAGGATGACATTCTCGCCATGCTGCGGGCGGCGGGTTTCACCGTCAGCAAGCCCGAATTGAGCGCGGTGTTCCGCAAACCCGGAAGCAAGAACTACCGTGCCTGCGGTGATCAGCTGCTGCGCAACTTCCTCAAGGGTCTGTCCCAGACCCGCCGAGGGCCCGGGCCCGCGCGCTCAGGCAGCATCAAGCAACAGAATGGATCGCCTCCTGCCGGCAGGACCTCTTGAGTACCGAAGGGGTACGGTTGGCCAAATGCGTGGCCCGGATGCTGTCCTGTTCGCGTCGCGAAGCCGAGCTCTACGTCACCGGCGGCTGGGTTTCGGTCGATGGACAGGTGGTCGAGGAGCCGCAGTTCAGGATCGTTCAGCAGAAGATCGAGGTGCATCCGGAAGCGAAGCCGGAACCCGTGGGCCTGGTGACTCTGGTCATGCATCAAGGCGCTGACTGCGATCCGAATGACCCGACCTCCTGGCCGGCCCCGGCTACCCGCTCGCCACTGGACGCAAGCGGTGTGCGCATGCTCAACGGGCACTTCAAGCGACTGACTCCGACGCTGCCGTTGGAGGCCAGGGCCGAAGGGCTGGTGGTTTTCACGCAAGACTGGCGGGTGTTGCGCAAGCTCACTGAAGACGCCGATCGTATCGAACAGGAATACAACGTCGAGGTGGCTGGTGAACCAGCCACCGGCGGGCTCGAACTGTTACGGCGCGGACTGCGTATCGAACGCCGGACCCTGCCCCCAGTCAAGGTTAGCTGGCAGAGTGAGCATCGGCTGCGTTTCGCCCTGAAGGGCCTCCAGCCGGGGCAGATTCGCTTGTCCTGTGAAAACATCGGGCTGGCGGTGCTGAACGCCAGGAGAATCCGGATCGGCCGCGTATCGATGGGCAAACTGGCCGCCGGTCAGTGGCGTTACCTGAGCGCGGGAGAACGCTTCTGACGTTTACGCGACCGAGCGCACCACTGACGAGGAAGGCGAAAGCACTCACCCGTCGATATTCATACCTTGGAGGCTCCTTCGAAGAATCGTGGCCGACTCTTCGACCCCCTTCCGCTCGACCTCGTTCACTTCGGGTGCCAGACGGTATTCGACGCCCTGGGAACCCACGACGCAGGGCACACTGAAACAGACTTCGCGCTGACCGTAATCGCCCTCGGGATTCACCGATACGGGCAGAACGCTCCGTTGGTCTTCAAGAATCACCCGCACCAGATACGCGATAACCAGACCGATCGCAGTGTTCGTGAAGCCCTTTCTGGAAATGATGTCGAATGCTGCCGTACGCACACGCTGAAACAAGGCATCCATCGGCTCGGGCTCGAAGCGCCGGCCGTTGATCGAGTGGTGCATGATGGAAAGCCCCCCGATCGAGGCACTGCTCCAGATCGGAACTTCAGAGTCACCGTGCTCCCCGATGATATAGGCGTGCACCGAACGAGGATTGACCTGGTACGCCTCGCCCAACAGCGCGCGAAAGCGCGAGGTATCGAGCATGGTACCGGTGCCAATCACCCGCTTCGCGGAACGCTGACTCAGCTGCTGCATCACGTAGGTCAGGATATCCACCGGATTGGTCGCAATCACCAGGATTGCATCGGGTGCGTACCGATCAAGCTCGGCCGCAACCTCGCGAAACACAGCCGCGTTGCGGTTCAACAGGTCGAGCCTGGACTCACCCGGCTGCTGGTTCACACCCGCGGTAATCACGATCACCTGACACCCAGCGAGGTCGGAATAGTCCCCAGCGCGGACAGCCACACGCCCGACCAGCGGTTGGCCATGCATCAGATCCATTGCTTCGCCCTCGGCACGCTGACGGTTCTTGTCCACCAATACGATCTGGCTCGCAATCTGACGCTGGAAGATCGAATAGGCCGCGGCAATGCCGACGTTCCCGGTACCGATGATGCCCACGGCAAATCTTGCCATCAACTCGCTCCTCGTCAGTTAGCGCAAAAGAATCCGCGTAGGGTGCCGTGAGGCGAAGCCGAACCGCACCGATACCACGCTGGCCATGCCACCCGTGCGCCCGGGCCTCGAACGGTGCAATTCGCCGCGCTCATTGACACCCTACACCAGCAGCTTCGCACCATTCATGTTTCGGGGTGGTAGGCATCGCCATGAACGTTAAGGAAGCGCCGATTAGTCCGTCATCGCGAGGAGCGGAGCGACGCGGCGATCCATAAGGCATTGATTCCGTATGCGCCATTTGGATTGCCGCGCTTCGCTCGCAATGACAAATGCATTAATCAGCACTTCCTTAACGTGAGAATGCATCGAGCCAAATCGAGCATGACTCGGTCGGGTTCGTTTCATCTCGCGGGCAGCATATGCAATCATTCGCTATCCTTCCACACGGGTAGACCACCAATCTTTGCGACAAAAAGGAGCTTGAGGATATGGCCGTTCACATCTACTTTTCGCTGATGCCCGAGGCACTTGTGGCATCAATGCTGCCGCCGGCCGAGTTCGGACAATATTACGCGACCGGCCGACGCTACAAAACACGCGGCCAGGCGGTCTTCGTCGAGATCGACCCCGGATTTCGGCACGAGTATTTTCCGATTGACGAAGCCATCGAACGCTGTGTTCCCCATCCGGACGGCCAGCCGAGAAAGTCCATCTACATTTCAGCCTACCGAGTGCTTGAGCACCTACCGCTCAGTGTGATGGGCGACCTGCACCTGGTGACCGCCTATGGGCAAACGCTGCCACTGAAGCGCGCGGATCGTGACGAAGTGCAGGGCCCGGGCCCCTACCATCTGTACCAGGATCTGGCACCGGTGAACAGCCTGGTGGCGAGTCTGCTGAAACCGCGCGCTTTCTACGACACAGTCGTCAACAGGCCGCGCAAGCTGATCCGTTTCCCCGCCCTTGCCTTCGTTGAACTGGACCTCGGAGAACTCGCCGGTAATCCGGAGAACGGTAACCTCGACGAGCTTCCCTACCCCTACGTGCATCACCTGCGCGACACCCTACTCGAACTCAACAGCGAAAAGGAGAACAAGCTTGTAGTCCGCCTGCAGGCGTCGGATTTCCTGTACCGCATGGTCAGTGGCGGGTTCTACATCGGTAATGGCGAGGAACTCGCCTGCTTCCCGATGCCATCCCCCGCTGAATTGCAGCGCGACCATTCGCATTGGTGGAGGACCGCGAACCAGTAGCAAGCCTGGTTCACCTCGAGATCGGCCCACGCCCATGGTCGCCTGCGGCACTGAGATTGGTTGGCGAACCCATCCTCGGCCTTTGTGCAGCAGGAGGACCATGGGCGTGGTCTGATCTCATCGGCTTGACCACACCCACCACCACGATCCACCGCGATCAGCGAAGGAACTGCAACCAACCTGAAAGCCCGAGCAGCGTGACCAGCAGTACCGGCGGCGTGATCACGATGCCGATCAGGAAATACTGTTTCCAGGT
>SLHN01000023.1 GCA_007136145.1 Thioalkalivibrio sp. | reverse complement strand
TGGTGGTTCCATGCAACCGGGAGGGCAACGCAGCAGACGGACGAAAAGACCAGCAAGATGGGTTCTTTTTTGACAGAAATCGCCTAAGGCCGGCGTCAATGTCACGGTCGCGCCCATTGGCACCTAACGCCTCCACCTTTCATGCTTCCGGGCAGCAGCTTGCACCGTGGGAGGGCCTCGACTAACGGAGGCGTGAAAGTCGGCCCGCCAGGTCAGAGCGCCTGTTTCAATAACCGACCCATTGATCCTGCAGGGCTTTCCAGTCGACGCTCGAATGGTCATCGGGCATGCCCTTAGTCCGGGACCTGGGCACACCCCCCGTGTCGGTAATCTGCATTGCGCTGGCCCAGCTCTCGTCCGCCCGCTCCGCGACCAATCCCACCATATCGCCATCAAGATGGCCCCGATCAACCATCTGCCCCAGAATCCGCACGATCTCATCCGGTGGAAGAGGGTGACGATAGGGCCGCTCCTGCGCGAGTGCCTGAAACACATCCGCAACCGCGAGAATCCGCGCCTCCAGAGGCAACGAGTCGCCCGAATGACGGAACGGGTAACCCTCGCCGCTGACCTTCTCGTGATGCATTGCCGCCCAGAGCGCTACTTCATGCAGACCCTCGATGGGCTCGAGGATTGCATAGGTATCGAAACTGTGACGGGCCATCACCGCCAATTCCCTGTCGTCGAGCGGCCCCGTCTTTTCCAGGATCTCATCGGGCACCCGCAGCTTCCCGAGATCGTGCAAAAGCCCTGCAAGTTCGAGCTTGTCACAGGTCATCCCGTCCAGACCGGCCCAACTCCCGACTTTGCGCGACAGCGCGGCAACGCCTCGCGAGTGCTCCGCGGTGAACGGACTCTTGGCATCGACGACGGTGGCGAAGATGTCCGCAACAGCCCGCAAGCTCGGTGAGTCGACATCATAGGTCGCGCCACGGGCGACCCACGCGCGCAGGTAATGATCGATTTCCCGCTCACCCAAAGCCAGCCAGAAGGATTCCCGCTGCGACACGGCAAAGAATGCGTCGACCAGATAAGGGGAAAACATACGCCCCGCCTGTTCCCGGATTACAGCGCTGATTTCCTTTCTCGCCAACAGCAGGTTTTCGGCACCATGCTGCGCGCAGAGCGCATCGACACGATCGGTCAGGAAAATGAGGTTCGCAATTTCCACATCTTCCGCATTGTGATCCTGGCGCTCCAGCACCCGCCAGTGGGTATGATGCAGCCGCACCGGCTCGGCCAGATCCGCCAGCGGAGGACATCTCCGCAGCAGGGCATGGCCCCAGTCGCAATGGGCCTGGGCGCCGCTCCAGTCAAGATCCTGAATCAGATGCTGGTGGATCCGGGTCGACGATACCCCGCAGTCGTGCAGGATCGCTGCACAGATCAGGCGATCATACCGCTCCCTCGGGACAGCCAACTGGTTCGCACATTCAGCGGCCATGTAGGCGACCCGCTTGCCATGCCCGAGCGAATCCACTCCCACCATGTCGAGAGCATCCGAGAGTGCATACGTCACCTGGCGCAGGTTGACCTGAAACTGCATCGGTTCTCGCAAGATGTGTCCCCAGCCCGGGAAGGCAATCCCCGGAGATTATAGCCGAACGTCGAACACGATCGCGGGATCGCGCGCAACCGGTCCCCGCAACTCAGGCCCGGGCCTGCGCGTCCTCAAGGACGGCCAGTGCCTCGAGCCAGTCTGTCTCCGCCTGTTCCAGCGCTGCCCGGAGACGGCCCTGTCGCTGCAGCAGATTCTCCAGATCACCGCCGGAGTCCTGTTCGTAAAGCCCGGGGTCACCGAGCCTTTCCTCCAATGCCTGCAACTCTTCCTGCAGGCGCGCGCAACGCGACTCCTCCCGTTCCGCCGCCTTGCGCAGTGGTTTCAGAGTCTCGCGCTGCCGGGCCGCTTCCTGGCGACGTTCGCGCCCACCGTCCCGGCCGCCGTTTACCGCCGGGCCACCCGCGTTCCCGCGCGAGACGCTGTCGGCACGAACCTGAGTGAGCTCCCGGGCATAGTCGTCGAGATCACCCTCGTACTCCTCCACCCACCCCGCGTGCACCCGCCAGAACCGGTCGCAGACCCGGGCCAGAAGGTCCCGATCATGCGAAACCACAACCAGCGCACCGCCGTAGTTCTCCAACGCCTCGGCCAATGCCTCGCGCATGTCCAGATCCAGGTGGTTGGTGGGTTCGTCGAGCAGCAGGACCGAAGGCCCCTGGCAGACCAGCATCGCCAGCACCAGACGCACTCTTTCGCCGCCCGACAAGCCGGCCACCGGAAGGTCGGCCCGGTTTCCGGAAAATCCGAACCCTCCAAGCTGATTCCGCAGTTCCTGCTCGGTCATGGCTGTTCCCAGCCGCTGCAGGTGCAGCAGCGGGCTGGCGTCATCATCGAGCTGCTCGCGCTGATGCTGGGCGAAGAACCCAACCACCAGGTCCGGATCGACCGCCCGCTCGCCCTCGCTCAATGGCAGCAGGCCCGCCAGAACGGCCAGCAGCGTGGACTTGCCCGCGCCGTTCGGGCCGAGAATTCCGATCCGGTCATCGGGACGCAAGCGCAGCGTGGCGGGATGCAGGCGGACATTCCCATCCATCGCAACCCCGGCATGATCGAGCCTCAGCAGGGGATCCGGCAGCCTGGCCGGAGCGGGGATCTTGAGGTGCATCGGTCGCGCGGCACGCAACAGCGCCACATCGTCGAGCTTCTCCAGCCTTTTCAGACGGCTCTGCGCCTGACGCGCCTTGCTCGCCTTGGCCCGAAAGCGTGCCACGAAACGCTCCAGATGCGCGCGTTCCTGGGCAACCCGCGCGGCCGCGGCCTCGGTCTGGGCGATGATCTCGGCACGGCGCCGCTCGGCCGCGCTGTAGTTGCCGGTGAACAATTGCACGCGTCGATGTTCGATATGTGCGATGTGCGTGACCACCGCGTCCAGGAACCGGCGGTCATGCGCAATCACGATCAGTGTGCCCGGATATCGGCGCAGCCAGTCCTCCAGCCAGAGGATGGTCTCGAAGTCGAGATGGTTTGTGGGTTCGTCCAGCAACAACAGGTCGGAACGCGTCATCAGGGTCTGTGCGAGCCCCAGGCGCATGCGCCAGCCCCCCGAGAACTCGGCAACAGTGCGGTCCGGATCCTGTGGCGCGAAACCGAGGCCCGCGAGCAATTGCCGCGCCCTGGCCTCCGCGCTCCAGCCGTCGATGGCATCGATCTCAGCGAACAGATGCCCCCGTTCCTCGCCGTCCTCACAGGTTTCCAGACGTGCCTGCAGCGAGCGCAAAGCCGCGTCACCATCAAGGACGTAATCCACCGCGCGTCGGGTGCTTGCGTCCACCTCCTGCGGCAGGTGCGCACAGACCCAGCCCCGAGGCCAATCGATCATCCCGGTGTCGGGCACGAGTTCGCCACGCAATGCTGCCAGGAGGGTACTCTTCCCGCAGCCGTTCGCCCCGGTCAAACCGACCCGCCATCCGGGGTGAATCATGAACGAGGCACCGGCGATCAGCTCCTGACCGCCTCGGCGCAGTTCCACGTTGTCGAAACGAATCATGGGCGCAAGTGTAGTGCGTCCAGGGCCTCTGAGCCTACCGAACCCCGGAGACAACCCGCATTCGTCGACAAACAGCCACCCTCTGGATTGCGGGAGCATGCTCCCGGTTTACCCCACGCAAGGCAGGACAACGTCGCTCCAGGCATATTTATCGGCATTTTGGAATATAATAATTGCATGATTTTATAGAACGGACCAACCCGCTCTCGGAAAGAATGCAACGAGGACTATCGCAATGAAAGACTTCCTACCCCACCGCCTGTTCGCGGCACTACTGCTTCTGTTGCTGATCTGGAGTCCGGCGGCCCCGGCGTCGGTGATGCTGCTGGTGCACGGCTATCTGGGCGACGGTCAGAGCTTCCACAAGGCCGGGGTCGTGGATGCACTTACCGAGGCCGGATGGAACTACGCTGGCGACTGGCGCTACTCCCGGGATGGCAGGGTCCGGCTCGCGCGCGCTGGCGAAGCCGGAGAGCGAACGATCTACACTGTGACCCTCCCCGCCAGCGCGCCACTGGCGCTGCAGGCGGATTGGCTGTCGGCGATGATTCGCTCGACGGCCAACCGGCACCCCGATCAACCGCTGGTGCTGGTCGGACACTCGGCGGGCGGGGTCGTCAGCCGTCTGAGCCTTGTTCGCGGTGGTACCGGCCCGGTGGAACACCTGATCACCATCGCCAGCCCCCATCTCGGCACCGCACGCGCGCTGCAGGCACTCGAGGCCACCAACGGCGGCGGCATGTTCGGACCGTTCCGGCAAATCCTGACCCGGCAGGCGCTGGGTGGGAACAATTACGACGCGCTGCGGCATTCCCGAGCGGTTCTGATCGATCTCGCTCCCCCCGCGCAGGGGAACCTGCTTGCCTGGCTGAACGTACAGGAACACCCGGATATTACCTACGACGCGGTCGTCCGCAACACCGA
>SLHN01000018.1 GCA_007136145.1 Thioalkalivibrio sp. | reverse complement strand
GTTCGTCGGCAAGGCGCCCTCCCGGGCGCATGGTGGTTCCATGCAACCGGGAGGGTAACGCAGCAGACGGACGAAAAGACCAGCAAGACGGTATCTTTTTTGACAGAAATCTCCTAAACATCGGCACCTCGCCATACTCCGCCATTTCTGCTCAACATTCGTCTGGCGATCACGGTGAAGGGCTATGCTCCGGTTGGTTTCCGTCTTCCCGCGCCGCGCGCAGGTCGCGGTCCAGTGAATCGGTGTCCCATTCGTCGTGGTGAATGATCTCCAGGCGCCCCGCGCTGGTGCCACGATGAGGTTCAAGATCGCCGGCCGCCGCGACCCGGTTGATGCTCAACCAGCCGGAATCCGTGGCCATCACACCCTTCACGCGGTCCCAGGGGTACGCGTTCAGAAGGGCCGCGAGGCGTTCGGCCGAGAACAGCACCCCGGGCCCGAAGCGCCAGCTGCGGCCGAAATATCCGTCGCCCCGCGTTGCTGCCGACCACCACTCCGGTAACGGCCGGTCGTCGGGCGCCGAGGCATCGCTGCCGGAAGCCCCCGGGCTTCGTGCGGTCAGGAAGGCGTGGGCTTCCGGGAACAGCGCTCGTCGCGCCGCACTGAGTGGCAGGTCCAGCCAGTCGGGATCCAGATGACCGTGTTCGACCAGGGCGGTGCGCAGTTTTGGGGGATCGAGGGTCTGTGCGAATTCGTGGAAAGCGTCGCGCTCCGCGTCAGTGTAGAGGTCCGCCTTGTTCGCGACGAGAATATCGCCCAGATGGATCTGGTCGCGCCAGGTTTCGTGCGCGCGGTGTCGCTTCGAGGCAAGGTGACGAGCATCCATCAGGGTGATCGTTGCGCGAATGTCCAGCACCGACGCATAAAGCGGGCCGGTGAGTGTCTCGATGATCTGTGCCGGGTGTCCCAGTCCCGTTGGTTCGATCAGGATGCGATCTGGGCGTTCCCGGCGGATCAGCTGATTGAGGCCGACGGTGAACGCCTGGCTGGCCACGCAGCAAAGGCAGCCTCCTGCGATTTGCCGGATCGCAACCTCGCCGTCGGCAATCAATTCGGCATCGACGCCGACCTCGCCGAACTCGTTCAGCAGCACGGCCCAGCGCTCATGAGTCGGTCGCCCCGCCAGTAGTTGCTGGATGGCCGTGGTCTTGCCGACTCCCAGGAACCCGAGGATCAGGTGTGTGGGTGTCGGCTTGGTCTTCGTGAAGCGCGGGATCGAGTCGGACATGTTGCCGCTCAGGTTGCGCGATCAGCTGGTGCGTTGGCAAGCGATCGGCGTTGGCGGCTGCGTTCTTCAATCTTGACAACGCGGCCGTGCGCGGACGACTCTGCGCCGGATCGCATACCGGAGCATTGTCTTTGAAAAGCCCCATGGCCCGCATCGGAACGGCACTTGCTGGTGGACAGCCACTGGTGTACGTGCACTGCTACGAGGAAGATCGCCTGGAGCGCCTGCTGGAGCAGGTATCCGCGTCCCGTTTCGGAGAGCCGCGGCCACTGCGGATCTGGACGCAGACCCGGGGGACGCAGGGCGACGACGCGGCAGATCCGGAGACACGCGATCCCGTCGAGGCCCTGAGGCAGTTACTGGCTCGCCCCGAGGAGGCGTTCTACCTGTTCAAGGATCTCCCGCTACTGTTCGAGAACCGCCCGGATCTGGTGCGGGCGTTGCGCGACGTGTATCAGGCACTGAACGGAAGCAAGACCTGCGTGTTCATGTCGTGTCCTGGTTGGCACATCCCCGAGGCATTGTCCCGGCAGGTGTTCACCGTGGAACTCGGTGCCCCCGATGAGCAGGAACTGTTGCGCGAGGCGACCCGGCTCGGCAAGCGCGCGGTTCCTCCGGATGGCCTGCCCGAGCCGTGGCTGATGCAGGCCGCGGCCTCGATGAAGGGCATGATGCTGAACGAGGCGAGGCACCTGTTGCGCCGGCTGGCGGTGGAACGCAAGCTCGGCAGTGACGCCGGGCTGGCGGAAATCCGGCAGGAGAAGGCGACCGCGCTGATGCGCGAAGCATGTGTGAAGTATATTCCTGAAACCGTTGAAATCGATAAGGTTGGTGGGCTCGAAAACCTGAAGGAGTGGGTGCTCAGCCGGCGTGCGTTCTTCTCCGGCGAACATGCGGATGCGCGGGTCCCGCCGCCCTCGGGCGTGTTGTTCATGGGCGTCAGCGGCTGCGGCAAGAGCATGGCGGCAAAGGTGATCGCCAGTGCCTGGGCCTTGCCACTGGTGCGGCTGGACATGAATCTGGTGCTGTCCGGTGCCTATGGGTCACCCGAATACGCGTTCGACAACGCGTTGCGCCTGGCCGAACGGATCGCGCCGCTGGTGTTGTGGATCGACGAGATGGAGAACAGTTTCGGGTACGACACCGAGGGCCAGCGCGGCAACAACCCGAATATCTTCTCGAGCTTTCTGACCTGGATGCAGGAGAAGCCGCCGGGCGTGTTCGTTGTCGCGACGGCCAACCGCATCCAGTTGCTGCCCGCGGAAGTGATCCGCAAGGGCCGGTTCGATCAGTTGTTCTTCCTCGATCTGCCCACCGAGGAAGAACGTACCGGGATCATCCAGATTCACCTGCGCGCGGCCGGCGCCGACCCGGCGCAATTCAACATGAAAACCCTGGCGGTGCTGACGCGAAGCTGGAGCGGTGCCGAAATCGAGCAGGCGATCAAGTCCGCAGCCGTGCATGCCTGGGAAGAGGGCCGGGAACTGAACGAGCGGGATCTGTTCTGGAGCGCATCGCGCATCGTGCCGCTGTCCCGAACCATGTCGGAACAGATCAAGGCGCTGCGGACGTGGTCGCAGGACCGGGCGACCCCGGCCTCGCACAAGGGAACCCCGTGATCAGACAATAAGTCCAGTCCAATCCAGCTTGCCAGCCGTCGGCTTGACGCGGTTTCGTCGGCAGGCTAGCGTCGGACTCTGGCTGCGAGCAAGGAAAACGGAATGAGCCAGCCGCTGGTGGATTGGTCCGAGCTGAACGTCATCGAACGGATGGCGGTGCGGTTTCTGCGGTCGCGCAATGGACTCGACGAGCCGCGCGTCCATCGCTGGCCCAGGGACGAACTCAGGACCATCAGGCGTCTGGAGATTTCGGCGATCATCCTGGCGGCGTTTTCGGGCATGGTGTCTGGCGCATTGATCGGCGGGCTGGAAATCTGGTTGAACTTCACCATTACCGATACCGAACAGTCGTGGGCGCGCTGGCTGGAGTATTGGGTGGTCTTCCTGGTCGTTTCGGTGCTGATCAGTGCGATCGAAATCCTTTTCCTCTACTGGGTTGTCCTCTGGCGGGTGGCACGGATCACCAACATTGCCGGGCTGCGCCTGTCCGACCCGGAGGTGGAGCAGGTCGTGGCGATCGGTTTATCGCGTTCCGCTCTTGACATTCCGGACCCCAGGAAACCGTTCTACGGAGTCGATCCGTATATCCGGGTGCCGCGCTGGAGGTTGATCGCTTACGCGATCCTGTATCGGCTGAAGATCGGCGCCACCAGTTTCATCGTGCGAGTGCTTCTTCGGCGTGCGTTGGCCCGTGCGGCAGTCCGCGCACTCATTCCGCTCGTCGCCATCGTCATTTACTCGATCTGGAACGCCATTATCATCGGCTGGATCATGCAGGCATCGCGAGTTCGGGCCGCGGGTCCGATCGCGATCCAGGAACTCGGTGAACAACTACTGGCGGCGCGGCCAGACCTGGACGAAGGCGTGCGGCGGCTCCTGCTGGAGGCGGTCGCCGAGACGATTATCCGCAGCGCCAACGACCACCCGAATTTCATGTTGCTGCTGGGTCGCCTGTTCGAGGATCTCAAGATCGAGCCGGGTTCCCTGGACCTCGATTGGTCTGCCAACCGGTCCCGGATTCCGGAACTGAGCGCAAGGCAGCAAGACCTGTTGCTGAACCTGGTGAAAATCACGATCCTGCTGGACGGTCGGCCTCGGCGGAAACAATTGCAGTTCCTTCAGGAGATCCACGAGGCTTGCGGCCAGACGCTGGACAAGGGTGAGACGAGTCGGTTATTCCGGAGTTTTGCCCAGGGGCAGGGGATTGGTGCGCTGCGCGATTCATGACCGATCGCAATGCGGAGCGATGGTAACTGGCGCGTGGTGTTGGAGGGTCAAGACGATACGCGCCAGCCCCTCTGAGCCAAATCGGCGGATGTAAGCCGTGATTCATTCCGCACGAAGCCGCGCGTTCCGCTTGTTTTCCCGGATGGAAAAATGCGTACGTGCCGGGCCTGGTTACAGTATTCTTCAAGATCACGCCCCGCGCGCCAGGATGACGACCCTTCCGCCATGAGCCGCACCTCCACCTCACCCGAAGCTCCTGCCGACCCCGGCCTGGGGGCGGCCCTGGACGATGCGAACGGCCGTCTGGCTTTGCTCGCTGAGATGATTCAGGGTTTCGCGCGCTCGGGGGACTTCGCGGCGGTGGTGCGTTCCGGGTTGTCCCGCATTACCCAGTGCATGGGT
>SLHN01000006.1 GCA_007136145.1 Thioalkalivibrio sp. | reverse complement strand
GCTTCGGCCTTGGCGCGCGCCAAACGCTGCACCAGTTCGCGCGGGCTCTCGCCCGGCTTGGGCGTCTCGTCGATGTCTACAACCATTACCCTGAATGGCACACCGAGCTGTGTCAGCAGTTCTCTGCGGCGCGGTGAGCCGGAAGCAAGAATCAGTGGCTCGCTCATGCGCGATGGTAGGGGTGGTTGTGCAGGAGCGACCAGGCACGGTAGATCTGCTCGGCAACCAGCACCCGAACCAACATATGCGGGAATGTGAGTGGTGACAGGGACCAGACCCAGTCCGCGCGCTTGCGCACCGTGTCGTCCAGGCCGGTGGCACCGCCGATCAACAGGGTCACATCCCGTCCCGACTGTTGCCACTGCCCGAGGCGCCGGGCCAAACCGCTGGTATCGACGACCTGTCCGGCCTCGTCCAGGGCCACCAGCAAGGACTGATCGGGAACGGCCGCCAGAAGCGTCTGGGCTTCAACCCGGCGCAACGTGGACGTATCCATGGCCCGGGAGCGGGCGGGGTTGGGCACGGCCTGCAACGTCAGCGCCAGGTCCCGGGGCATGCGCCCGGCATACTCCGCAAACCCGGTCTCCACCCAGCCGGGCATGCGTTGTCCGATCGCGAGCAACCGCAGACGCATCGCGCCGGCTTCAGTGCCGCATGCGTCGGATCATCGCGGGTCCGGGAATCGGATCGCCTTCGGCCGTCTGCGTCGTATCGATGCCCGCGTCCTCGGCGAGCCAAAGCTTCTCCAGATTGTAAAAATCCCGAACCTTCGGCAGCATCACATGCACGATCACATCGTTCAGGTCCACCAGCACCCACTCCTGACCGTCCTGCCCTTCGACGCCCAATGGCTGCACGCCGGATTCCTTGGCCTTGATCGCCACGGAGTCGGCGAGCGATTTCACATGCCGGTTCGATGTACCGCTGGCGATAACCATGAAATCGGCCAATGGTGTCTTCCCGCGAACGTCGAGCACGCGAATCTGTTGTCCTTTCATGTCTTCCAGCGCGTGGGTCACGAGATCGACAAGGCTGTCACTTTGCATCGGTTCTATCCTGAATCAGGGTCACTCGGACTCCTCGTTTTCGTGGTGGTAAAGGGCGTGTTCGGCGATGTACTCACAGACATCGTCCGGTAGCAGGTAGCGCGCACTGCGGCCAGCACTCAGGCAGGCGCGAATGCGGGTCGCCGAAATATCCAGCTGTGTCACGGGTTGAAACAGCACCTTCCCCGATGCTCTGGCACGCAGCGCGGTCGGAGAGTCCACAACCGAAGCGGCATCGAGCCACGTTGCGCTCGGCCGCGCGGCGTCACCGGGCCGTTGAGCGACGACCAAATTGGCCAATCCCAGAATCTCGCGCCAGCGGTACCAGGATGGCAACCCTGCAAAGGCATCAGCTCCCATCAGCAACACCAGCGGCAACCCCGGCCCGACCTCCCGGCGCACTTCGAGGAGCGTGTCAACGGTGTAGGAGGGACCGGGCCGCAAAATCTCACGCGGGTCGACCTGAAACCCGGAAACCCCGACAATTGCCCGCTCCACCATGGTCAGGCGGTGCTCCGCGGACACCGCCGGAGTCCCACGGTGCGGGGGTATGTGACAGGGTACGAAACGCAGTTCTTCCAGCCCGAGAAGTTCGTACAGCTCAAGCGCCGGGCGCAGATGCCCGAAGTGAATGGGGTCGAAAGTGCCGCCGAGAACGCCGATCACGGAGCTGCGCGCCCTCCGCATCGGTCAGTCACACGAAACGCGCGCCCCCCGTGCACTCGGAGCCAGGCAGAGGCCAGAAGATCGAACGCGCAGCGCGAACCGCGCGTGGTGGCACACCGGCCACGGTCGGTCGGAAAACCCCGTTCAACCGCCGCGGACATGACCGTCACCCAGCACCACGAACTTCTGGGTGGTCAGACCCTCGAGCCCGACCGGGCCGCGCGCGTGCAGCTTGTCGGTACTGATGCCGATTTCGGCACCGAGCCCGTATTCGAAACCATCGGCGAATCGGGTGGAAGCATTGATCATCACCGAACTGGAATCCACCGCACGCAGGAAGCGCCGTGCGGTGGTCCAATCCTCGGTAACGATGCTATCCGTGTGTTGCGACCCATACGTGTTGATGTGGTCCATCGCCGCGACCAGGGAATCGACGACCCGAATCGCCAGCACCGGCGCCAGGTATTCCTCGTACCAGTCGGCTTCGGTAGCCGTGTGAATGCCCGGAAGGATCGCCAATGTACGCTCGCAGCCCCGCAGTTCCACGGAACATTTATCGTAGGCAGCCCGCAACCGCGGCAGGATCTCGGCGGCCCTTTCGGAGTGTATCAGCAGGGTTTCCATCGTGTTGCAGGTGCCGTATCGCTGCGTCTTCGCATTGACCGCGATTGCCACCGCCTTGTCGGCGTCGGCGCGCTTATCGATGTAGACATGGCAGACACCATCCAGATGCTTGATGACCGGCACGCGAGATTCCCGACTCACGCGTTCGATCAACCCCTTGCCCCCACGCGGCACGATCACGTCGACATACTCCTGCATGCGCAGCAGTTCACCCACCGCCGCCCGGTCGGTGGTGTCGACAATCTGCACCGCGGATCGGGGCAGACCCGCGGCCCCAAGGCCGGCCTGGATGATCTCCGCAAGTGCCCGGTTTGAGTGCAGGGCTTCGGAACCGCCACGCAGAATGGTGGCATTGCCCGACTTCAGACACAGCGCGGCGGCATCGATGGTCACATTGGGCCGGGATTCATAGATGATGCCGATGACTCCCAACGGTACCCGCATGCGCCCGACCTGGATGCCGCTGGGCCGAAAGGCCAGATCGGTGATCACTCCCACCGGATCGGGCAGACTGGCGACCTGACGGCAGCCCTCGGCCATTGCGTCGATGCGAGCATCGTTCAGAGTCAGCCGGTCCAGCATCGCGGCATCCAGCCCACGGGCACGGCCCGCTTCGATATCGCGCGCATTGGCCTCGGCCAGCGAGTGACGCTGACTGACGATGACATCGGCGATCGCCATCAACGCCGCGTTCTTGCGGCCCGACTCGGCTTCCGCGACCTCGCGTGAGGCGGCCCGCGCGGCCCTGCCCAGTCCCTGCATGTAGGCGGGAACGTCGGTAATCGTGGTTTCAGGCGGCAAACTGACGGCATTCATACAGGTGTTTTCTCCATTCCCTCCAGAGGTCGGCCCGAAAGGGCTGCCACCAAGTCTAGCAAGTGCCTGCCCGGACTGCCTCTTTCCCTGCCCTTGATCACCCGGTCCACCTGCGCCGCACGGGCCAACAGGTCCAGCGCGGCTCCACTGTCAACGCGGTCCAGGGCCTTGCGCAAAGCCGCTGTGTCCGTACCCCAGAAACCCTTGGTCGCGGTTCCTGGCGGTTCACCCGCGGCGCGGCGCTGTGCTGCCTGAGCGAGCGCCCGGATATCGCGAGTCAAGGCCCAAAGCAGCAGCGGCTCCGGCTGCCCCTCGGCCAGCATCCCGCGCAGCATCCGCAGCGCGCGGGCGGTGTCCCCGGACAATGCGACTGCCGGAAGTTCGAACAGGTTGAACCGAGCCGCATCGGCGAGCCCTTCCTGAAGAATTTCGACGTCGACTTCGGTTATGCCTCCCAGTCTCAGCTTCTCGACCTCCTGTTGCGCAGCCAGCAGGTTGCCCTCGACACGTGCCGCCAATAGCGCGAGTGCATCGGGCCGGATGCTGATTCCGGCCCGGGCCAGGCGCTCGCGAATCCAATTGCCCAGACGCCCCGGCGGAACCGGCCGCGCATGCACGACGACCGATTTTTCTTCCAGCGCCTTGAACCACGCGGCACGCCGCAGTTCTTTATCCGGCCGAGGCAGGTGCAGCAGAAGCACCAGATCCGGCGCCGGCTGGTTTGCGTACCGTTTCAGGTGTTCGGCCCCGACCCGTCCCGGTTTGCCCGAGGGAAGACGAAGGTCGACCAGGCCACGCTCCGCGAACAGCGATCGATCCCGGATCGCGCCTTCGAACGCCGACCAGTCACCGTTGGCGGAGAGGTCGAGCACGGTGCGCGAAGAAAAGCCGGCGCCTCGGGCCGCTGCACGAATCGCATCAGCGGACTCCAGAGCCTGCAGTGGCTCTTCGGCGAGAATGACATAGATGGGCCGCAGGCCCCGAGCCAGCGCTGCTTCGAGCTGTTGCGCATCAAGAGCCAAACCCTGCCCCACTCAGTCTTCCTGGTCAACGTTGGTACCGTCCATCACGGCCCGGACGCGCAGTTGGAGCAGCGTGATCAGATCGCGGTCGATCGCCCGCGCAAGTTCCTCCTCGCGGTCGGTGCGGCTGAGCAGGGATGCGGCATCGAACAGGTAGACCCGGCTCGATTCCAACCTCCCCAACGGCCGGCGTTCGGGCATACCTGGCACCCGAAGTTCCGCTTCAAGCACCCGTGTCACCTCGTATTCACTCAGCCGTGCCGCGGCGGTGACCGACAACACCCGGCGTTGTTGCCGTAGTGTCAGCACGATCAGTTCGGCCACATCCGGAGACGGGGAAGCCACTACCTCGATGCCGCCCGCGCGCAGAGTCTGCGCGAGCATCAGATACAGGGGTTCGCGCTGATCCAGCCCGCTGACATGGATAGGACTCAGCTCCGGCGGCCAGTCGGAAGTACCGCGCAACCGAAATCCACATCCGCCCAGAAACGCAACCGGAAACAACAGGGTCAGGCGGCGTCCCCTGTTCATGTTGGCCGCACGACAAGGTTGACGAGCCGTCCCGGAACCACAATGGTCTTCATCAATGACTGCCCCTCCAGATGGCGCAACACGTTGGCATCGGCACGCGCGGCTGCTTCGACAGCTTCCCGGGGCGCATCGGCAGGCACCCGGATCTCGGCCCGCAGCTTGCCGTTGACCTGAACCGCGAGCGTGACCTCGTCGACCGCGAGTGCTGAGTGGTCGACCTCTGGCCAGGCCGCATCGGCTACCATGCCATGATTACCCAATGCTTCCCACAGCGCCTGGGTCACATGCGGAACAATGGGCGCCAGCATCAGCACGATGCCGTTCAGACATTCCCGCCGCAATGCCGATGCTGCCGGTTCGGAATCCGGCAAGCGCCCAACCTCGTTCAGCAACTCCATGTTCGCGGCAATCGCGGTGTTGAAGGTCTGACGTCGACCGATATCATCGGTGACCTTGGCGATCGTTGCATGCAACTTGCGCCGCAGCTCCCGGCCCTGATCGCCGAGGGCTCCGGGGTCCGGGCGCACCGGGACCGAGTCCATGGTCGCATTTTCGAAAACCTGCCGCCACAGGCGCTTCAGAAACCGATGCGCGCCCTCGACACCCGAATCCGACCACTCCAGCGAGAGATCCGGCGGCGCCGCGAACATCGTGAACAGGCGTGCGGTGTCGGCACCGTAACGATCGATCAGGGCCTGCGGATCCACCCCATTGTTCTTCGACTTGGACATTTTCTCCATGCCCCCGGTACGTACCGGCTCACCGCTCGCGCGCTGGCGGGCGTCGATCGTGCCATCGGCCGCACGGTTGATCTCGACGTCCGCCGGATTGATCCAGTCGCGGCCGCCGTCCGCGCGTTCCCGGTAGAACGTTGGGGCGATGACCATGCCCTGGGTCAGAAGCCGGGTGAAAGGCTCGCTGCTCCGAAGCAGCCCCTCGTCGCGCAGCAGTTTGTGAAAGAATCGGGCGTAGAGCAGATGCAGCACCGCATGTTCGACACCACCCACGTACTGGTTGACCGGCAGCCAGTGGTCGGCACGGGCGTCCAGCATGGCTTCGTGATTGTCCGCCGAACAATACCGCGCGTAATACCAGGAGGATTCGAAGAAAGTATCGAAGGTATCGGTTTCGCGCCGTGCCGGTTTGCCGCATTGCGGACAGGCCACCTCGTAAAACGATGGCAGCTTTGCCAGCGGCGAACCGGAACCGTCGGGCACCACGTCTTCCGGCAAAACGACGGGGAGGTCCGTTTCCGGTACCGGCACCACGCCACAATCGTTGCAGTGAATGACTGGAATCGGGCAGCCCCAGTAGCGCTGCCGGGAGATGCCCCAGTCGCGCAGGCGGTAGTTGCGGCGGCGCTGTCCCAGGCCGCGGGCCTCGAGCGCCTCGGCGATGGTCGTGAACGCCTCTTCGGATGTCTGCCCACTGAATTCGCCGGAATCGATCAGACGCCCCCGTTCGGTGAAGGCACGCTCCATGATGTCCCACGGGCCGCCGTCCAGCGGCTCGATGACCTGCACAACGGGCAGTCCGTACTGAAGGGCGAACGCGTGGTCACGCTCGTCGTGTGCCGGAACCGACATCACGGCTCCAGTGCCGTACTCCATCAACACGAAGTTGGCGACCCAGACCGGCACTTGCGCACCGGTGATCGGGTGGCGCGCGTCGAATCCCAGCGGACGACCCCGCTTTTCCATCGTCGCCAGGTCGGCCTCTGCCATCCCTCGGGTGCGACAGCCTTCCACGAAGGCCGACAGCTCGGGATCCGCCGCCATCCGGCGGACGACCATCGGGTGCTCGGGCGCGAGGGCGAGGTAGCTGACGCCCATCAACGTATCCGGACGAGTGGTGTAGACCGTGAGCTTCTCGCCGTCCGCGCAGGTGAAATCGAGTTCCACCCCTTCCGAGCGCCCGATCCAGTTGCGCTGCATCGCGCGCACCTGATCCGGCCAGCCGTCGAGCTGATCCAGGGACTCCAGCAGCTCGTCGGCGTAATCGGTGATCCGCAGGAACCATTGCGGCATCTCCCGCCGCTCGACCGGGGCACCCGAGCGCCAGCCGCGTCCGTCGATTACCTGCTCATTGGCCAGCACTGTCTGATCGACCGGATCCCAGTTCACCGTCGACAGTTTGCGATAGACCAACCCCTTGTTGAGCAAGCGAACGAAAAGCCACTGCTCCCAACGGTAATAGTCGGGATCGCAGGTGGCGATCTCACGGCTCCAGTCGTAGGCAAAACCCAGCCGCTTGAGCTGGGTGCGCATCTGGGCAATGTTCTGCCGGGTCCAGCGCGCCGGTGGAACATTGTTTGCGATTGCCGCGTTCTCCGCGGGCAGGCCGAAGGCATCCCAGCCCATTGGCTGCAGAACGCTCCGGCCCTGCATGCGCTGAAAGCGGGCGATCACGTCGCCGATGGTGTAGTTGCGTACGTGCCCCATGTGCAGCTTGCCCGACGGGTACGGGAACATCGACAGGCAATAGAACGGCTCGCCGCCGTCGTCTTCCCGCGCGACGAAGTAGCCACCGCCCTCGTCCCAGCGCTGCTGGACCGCGGTCTCGATCGCTGCGGGATCGTAACTTTCCTGCATGGGGCCAATCCTGGATGGGTTTAGCCAATCAGAATACCAGCCGGGAACCGCCCCGACCACGCCAACCCGAGACGCACGGTGCGGGCCTGGCCCCGTTCATGCACCTCGCTTCCTGCGCTCGGTCACAAGTTCACCGCCGATACCCCAGTTGCCAGTAGGCACTTCGTCGATCACGACGACCGTCGTCGCCGGATTCTTGGCGAGCACACGGTGCAGCAGATCGGTCACACCGACAATGAGTTCCTCCTTCTGTTCACGGGTGACGCCCTCGTCAGTGATCCTGATATTCACGTAAGGCATTGGCTTTCTCCTCTGCAGTAGCGGAACGGGTTTTCCGGGGGAGGTTCAGAGCGCAGCGGCAACGGCATGATCATGCGTCCTGACGCAGCAGCCAATCGGGTTGGACCTGTACGGTGGTCTCGCCCGCCGTGAACCAGAGCACGCCGTCGTCGATCACGCACTGGATACTCATGTTCCGTGCGGCGAGACCAGCCAGGGCCTCACTGGTCGCCACCGGTAACCTCAGCACGGTGAGATTACGCTGCGCGGAAAGGAGGTCGGCATTCTGGCGCCACCAGACATCCACGGTTCGTCCGTAGGTCAATACCGTGACTTGCGCTGCCTGGCCGCATGCCTTGCGGATGTCACGCGGATCCGGTGTGCCGACGTCGATCCAGCGCTCGACCATTCCGGTGGCGTCCCGCTCGAACACATCGGCTTCGTTCTCGGTGGAAAGACCGCGACCGAAGCGAAGCGTATCGCTGGCATAAAGGGCAAACGCCAGCAGACGCACCATCAGGCGCTGTTCGGTCTCCGAGGGGTGGCGCGCCAGGGTCAGCGAATAGCTGCCATAATGCGGGCGATCCATATCCGAGACATCGAGTTCGACCTTGTATATCGTTGCTTTCAGGGCCATGAAAAGGATTCGCTATCGTTGACGATGGAGGTGGCCTGGGCGGGAGTCAGGGGTCTTCCACTCGGGGCCTCGCTGCCCGGAGAACACGCTTTTGCAACCCGCTTTCGATGGCCGCGGCGCATTGGTATTCGCCGTCATTATGGCACTTGCCGCCTTGGTCGGATGACACGCGCGAGCACCTGACGAACCAGGGTCCACATCTTCCACCGAGTCAACGACCACCATCATGCAACGCATCGTCCTCTGCTGGGAGCTTGGGAAGGGTTACGGACACATCGCGAAGCTGCGTGCGTTTGCCCTCGGGCTGCGGAAACGCGGCCACGAGGTCGTGTTCGTACTCAAGGATCTGTTCCATGCCGACCGCCTGCAGGAGAACAATGGGTTTCCGGTTGTTCAGGCCCCCATCTGGCAGCATCGTTATGCTGGCTTACCGCAACCCGTCAGCTACGCCGAAATCCTGTTCCGGTTCGGGTATCACGACACGGAAAAGCTGCACGCGATCGTGTCGGCCTGGCGGTCCCTTTTCACCGTCCTGCAGCCGTCGCTGCTCGTCGTCAACCACGGTCCCACGGCACTTCTTGCCGCACGCGGACTCGGTATTCCGACTGCTGTCGTTGGCACCGGATTCGAACTCCCACCCCGGGAAAATCCGTTGCCGAACTTTCGCACCTGGGAAAAGCTGCATCCCCGCCGACTCGCCAGCAGTGATCAGAGAGTTCTGAATACGGCCAACCAGGTGTTGCGCCGACTGGCTGGCCCCGAAATGGCGAGTCTCTCCGATCTGTTCGACGTCGATGGGTATTTTCTCTGCACTCTCCCGGAACTCGAACACTATGCCAAGCGGGGTCCGGCACGCTACTGGGGACCGCTATTCGAGCGGAACGCCGGTGAGGAATGCTCCTGGCCCCCAGGCCAGGGCGCAAGGGTTTTCCTCTACGTCACGCCCGGCTACGCCGGGATCGATGCGCTGCTGTCGCAGCTCGAGAGATCCCCGCATCGCGTGATCCTGCACGCGCCCGGCTGGTCACCGCGCAATCGAAAGCGCGCTCTGCCACAGCACATCATGTGGTCCAACCAGCCTGTAAAGCTTCGTACGGTGGCCAATGAGTGTGATCTGGCCATCTGCCACGGAGGACACGGGACCGTAGCAGGAATCCTGCTGGGCGGAAAACCGCTGATCATGCTGCCACTGCATCTGGAGCACCAACTCATGGCCTTGCGAGTCACGAAGCTTGGCGCCGGCCTCGCCCTGTTTCCGGAAGAGGAGATCCATCTGAACGACAGGATCGAGCGGTTACTCACGGAGCCCGGCTTCGGGGAGGGCGCCCGAGCATTCGCGCGGCAATATGCAGACTTCGATGAGGAAATTCTTGTGCAACAGTTAGTTGGCGAACTGGAGACGCTCTTGAACCGATGATCTCTCGCCGGGGAGGAATGGGTTGCCGAAAGTCTCCCGCGGGTTCGCAATTGCAACCATGCCTCGCGGCGATTATCGTCCTCGATGGCTCGATAAAGGAACACATGGCCGTGCCTGAAACAGTCCTCTTTTCCATCGTCGAATCACCCGGGCACCCCAACCTCACCGAGCTGTATCGGCGGCGGAACATCATCGAGGTTCGCCTGCCCACGATTCGCAAGGCAATCCAGGCTCTCAAACAGCACCGTCCCGACTACGTGGTCGCCGAGTTCTTCTACGGTTACGGCAACAACTATGCGGGCGCCAATCTGGGCAACCTCGACGTATTCATGGCCAGCCTGCAGAAATACGCACCTGCGGCGCGAGTGATCGTGATGGCGGACAGACACGACCGCCCACACGCCGAGCGCCTCGCCGAACGCTACCCGGTGTTCGCCGTGTTGGCGCAACCGGTGACCGCCGCCGACATCGGCGCCCTTTTGCCGACCTGAAAGGCACGGCTCGTGTTCCGGGACGACTTCCCGGCGCCGACCAACCGGACAGGGCGGCAACGTGCTAACTTTAAAGGTGGACGGAGCGAGGAGACGAGGAAATGAGCGATAACGGCAGTCCGCGGGAAGACCGGCTGGAGAAGGCCTACAGCGACATGCTGAACCTGGTGGCGGAGGAACTCGAGAATCTGACCGACCGCAGCAGCGTGGCGTTGAACGAGATGCTGGAAAACGCGCGCCAGAAGGTCAACGAATCGGAACATCTGACCACCGAGGAAACCGAGAAAGTCATGGAGTATGTGCGCCGCGATCTGCACGATCTCGGGGCCTTCCTGGATTCCAGCGCCTCCGACTGGCGGGAATGGCTGCGTATCGATCTCGCCCTGATCGAGGCGGGGCTGCTGAACGCGCTGAGTACCGTGGCCGACAAGACCAAGGTGGAACTCGCCGCCCTTGCCGCCCGTGCCTACAGGGTGGGGGAGTGGCATACCGGAGAAATCACCGGCCCTGGCGAGCTGACCTGCCTGGAATGCGGAGGCACCACGCACCTCTCCCGCGTCGGCCGTATCCCGCCCTGCCCGCATTGCCGTCATACCCGGTTCCACCGGGGCGGCCCGGCCCCAGAGGGTTCGGAATAGGGACAACGTCAGCCCACGCGCAGGGAACGCAGCGCGGGCAATAGCAGCAACAGTGCAAGGACGACAACTGGCCAGGGGCCAAACCGGGCGGCGGGGGTGTATCCCTGTTGCGGCTGGATCGTCCCCTGAAGCACTTCGCGCGTGAACAGGCCGGCAGAGGCGCTGATCCGACCGTCGGCGGCAATCAGTGCCGAAATGCCGGTATTGGTCGCACGGATCATCGGTCGACCCATTTCGAGTGCTCGAACTCGCGCAATCTGCAGATGCTGGTGTGGAGCCAGCGTGGCGCCGAACCAGGCGTCGTTACTCACATTCAGCAGAAACCCCGCTTCCGGCAGGGCGCTGCGGATACGCCGTGCATAGGCCGCCTCGTAACAGACGGACAACCCAGCCACTTGTCCAGCCATCGACACCCGCCCACTGCCGCGCCCCGGACTGAGGTCGGACATCGGGATATCAAGCAGCCGGTGGAGCCAGACGACACGCTCGCGGAACGGAAGATACTCACCGAACGGGACCAGTTGCCGCTTGTCGTAGGTGGCACCACTGGGGATATGCCGAATGCTGTTGTACATCGACCGATCGACCGGCTGATAATCGAAGACACCCGTCACCAGCTCGGTACCCGCCGCCTCCAGCCTCGCCGAGAACGGCTCGAGCTCCCGATACACCTCGAAATAAAACGCGGGAATCGCGGTCTCCGGCCAGACCAGCAGATCGGCTCCCTTAGCCAGCTCGCTCATGCTGGTATACAGATCCAGCGCATGCGACACACCGTCATCCGCCCATTTGCGTGCCTGCTCGATATTCCCCTGCACGATTCCGACTCGCAGTTCCGGACCGGCCGGCTCCACCCAGCGCCAGGGCAACGCGGCCAGCGACACAGCCAGCATCGCAGCCAACAGGAAACCTCCGGCCCTGAAACGGCGCGCGCCCGCCAACACGAGGACCGCGGCCAGCAACACCACGAACAAGGTGCCGCCTGCTTCCCCAATCAGCGGCAGCCAACCCTGCGCGGGGCTGTCCAGCAACACGTGTCCCACCAGCAACCAGGGAAAACCCGAAAGCAGCCAGCCACGCAGCAGCTCGAATCCGGTGAATCCGGCGGCCAGGGCGAGCAGCCAAGGCAGCAGCGGTGCGCGTCCCAGGAATCGGGCCATGGACCACGCGAGAACGGCTGGATACAGCGACAGCGCCAGCACGAAGAGCAGAGTGATCACCGTGGCCACCAGCCACGGTGCATCACCGAAGATCAGCAGACTATTGAAGATCCAGCTCGCCCCGAAGCCGAAGAAACCCAATCCGAAACCGTATCCGTGCCGCAGGGCGGCGCGGGAATCGGCGCCCCGCAGCAGCGCGAACCAGAGCGCAAGAGTGAGTGGTGCCAGCAGATAGCGATCGAACGGGGCAAAGGCCAGAACCAGGACCGCGCCCGCCAGAATCGAGACCCCGGTGGCAAGCCAGCCCACCACCGGCCGGCGCCCGAACCACAACAAGGGTTTCGGCATTTCGCAGACACCGGTCATGGCGTGAAGTCGTCAGGACGCAGTGGAGTCACCGGGCACGGTTTCCCCGACCCTGCGCATCTCCACCAGGTGCAGACGGCGATTGTCGGCGCGCAGTACCCGGAAATTCATCCCATCGAACACCACGCCTTCGCCTCTCCGGGGTACGTGACCGAAGCGGGACAGCAGCAGGCCACCGATGGTGTCGAAGTCTTCCTCGCTGTATGCGGTCTGGAAATAGGCGTTGAATTCCTCGATCGGCGTCAGGGCCTTGATGGTGTACCGCCCGCCCGGGTGTTGCATGATCTGGGTCAGGTAATCGTCGACATCATGCTCGTCCTCGATCTCGCCGACGATCTGCTCGAGCACATCCTCGATCGTAACGAGACCCGCCACGCCGCCGTATTCGTCGACCACGATCGCCATATGATTGCGGCTGAGGCGAAACTCCTTGAGCAGCACATTCAGCCGCTTGCTTTCGGGCACGAATACCGCAGGGCGCAGGATCTCCTGCATGTCGAACGACTCCTCGGCGCCACTCGCGGAGAAACGGAGCAAATCCTTCGCCAGCAGTATGCCCGCAACCTCATCCCGGTTATCGACGATCACCGGGAGGCGGGAATGCGCGGACGCCACGACCTCGGGAAGAATCTCTTCCAGGGTGGCATCGCGTCGCACGACTTCCATCTGCGCCCGCGGCACCATGATGTCACGAACCTGCATTTCAGCGACATTGAGGACACCTTCAAGCATGGTCAATGCCTCGGGATCGATCAACTCCCGGGCCTGGGCGCCGCGCAGTATTTCCACCAACTGCGCCCGATCACGTGGTTCGCTGGAGATCATCGACCCGATACGATCGAAAAAGCCGCGCAACGGGGGCGCATCCGAACGGTTGGATTCAGCCATCGCTGGAGTTCCGGGATCCCCGACAATCATGGCCCGTGGACCGCGCATCCCGGTTCACTGGTCTTCCGAACAGCCGGGGCTGGCGCGTGTCATGCTCAGGGAATCTCCTTGTACGGGTCGGGATAGCCTAACCCGCCGAGTATTTCACGCTCAATCGTCTCCATGGCCGCGGCCTCGGCGTCGTTCTGGTGATCCATGCCCTGCAGATGCAACATCCCATGAACGACCATGTGCGCGAAGTGTCCGGCAAGCGTCTTCCGCTGCTCGGCAGACTCCTTCGCAAGCACCGGCGCGCACAACACGATGTCGCCCAGGAACCGGGGGCTACCCGCCTCATTCATCTCGGACGGCGCCGGAAAGGATAGAACATTGGTCGCCCCTTGTTTGCCACGAAAGCCGAGGTTGAGCTGGGCGCCTTCGTCGGCATCGACGAGGCGGAGCAGAACCCCCGCGTCGCTTCCCCCACGCCATGCGGCCCGAGCCGCGCGGTGAAGGGTACGGGCCGCGGGCAGACCGGCCCGGGATAATGCGTACTGCACCTTCACCTCAAGCACCTGTTCGTGCGCCATCCGCCTGATCGTCCACCGCATAGGCCTCGACGATGCGTTGTACCAGCGGATGGCGCACCACATCCTCGGCCTGGAAACGGACACTATGGACACCCTCGACACCCTCCAGAATCCGGGTGGCGTGCCGAAGTCCCGATGGCTGCCCGCGCGGAAGGTCCACTTGGGTAACATCGCCATTCACCACGGCCGTGGAACCCAGACCGATCCGGGTCAGGAACATTTTCATCTGTTCGACAGTGGTGTTCTGCGCCTCGTCCAGAATGATGAAGGCCTCGTTCAGCGAACGCCCGCGCATGTAGGCCAGCGGGGCGACCTCGATCACCTGGCGTTCCATCAGGCGTGCCACCTGATCGAAACCCAGCAGTTCATAGAGTGCATCGTACATCGGCCGAAGGTAGGGATCGATTTTCTGTGCCAGATCGCCGGGCAGGAAACCCAGGCGCTCGCCCGCCTCGACCGCCGGTCGCACCAGCACCAGGCGCCGGACCCGGTCCTGCTCCAGCGCGGAAACCGCCGCGGCCACCGACAGATAGGTCTTGCCCGTGCCGGCCGGACCAATACCGAAGATGAGGTCGTAGCGGGAGATTGCGTTCAGATACTCGACCTGTCGTGGGCCGCGTCCGCGAATCACCGCCCGCCGCAGCCGCAATGGTTCTTCCTTTTGCGGCTCATCGGCAGGAAGGCCGGCCACATGCGCGGACTGCAACGCGGTATGCACCTGCTCCAGGGTCACCACCTCATCCTGTGCCATGCGATGCAGCTCCTGAATGAGCGAGGCCGCAGCCTGCACGGCGCCGTCGGGCCCGGTCACGTTGAAACGCGCTCCCCGGTTGAGGACGTGCACGCCCAGCCTGTTTTCGATCAGGCGCATATGGGCATCCAGCGGACCGGAAAGACGCGACAATGTCTCCTGATCGCCGGGCTCCAGCGAGAAATCAACGCGATTCTTGGACATGCTCGGGGAAGAGATCGTCGGCTAAACGGCCTGTGCGGTCGGCAAGGACGCCGCGCAACGAGTGCGGCTGGGCTTCGGTGATCCGAAGATCGACCATGGTTCCGATCCGGCTCGCCGGCCCGGCAAAGTTAACCACCCGGTTGTTCGCGGTCCGCGCGGCGAGTTCGCTCGGGTCGCGCCGGGAAAAGCCCTCGACCAGCGCGCGTTCGATCCCGCCCACCATCGCCCGGTTTCGGGCTCGGCCCTGGGCCTCGATCAATGCCTGCAATTCCTGCAACCGAGCCTTCTTCACCGCCATCGGTACATCGTCGGGCAGACTCGCCGCCGGGGTGCCGGGACGGGGGCTATAGATGAAGCTGAACGAGAAGTCGAAATTCAGTTCCTCGACCAGGCGCATCGTTGCGGCATGGTCGGCATTGGTCTCGCCCGGGAAGCCGACGATGAAGTCCGATGAAAGATCCAGATCCGGCCGCAGTTCGCGCAGACGCCGAATCCTCGACTTGTATTCCAGTACCGTGTGCCCGCGCTTCATCTGCGCCAGGATCCGATCCGAACCGCTCTGTACCGGCAGATGCAGGTGGCTGACCAGTTTCGGTTCGTCGGCATAGGCATGGATCAGCCGGTCGGAAAACTCGACCGGATGCGATGTCGTGAAACGGATGCGCTCGATGCCATCGACTGCCGCCACGTAATGGATGAGCAGCGCAAGATCGGCGATTTCGCCGTCATGCATCGGACCCCGGTAGGCATTCACGTTCTGCCCAAGCAGGTTGATCTCCTTCACGCCCTGTTCGGCGAGGCCCGCCACTTCGGCGATCACATCGTCGAACGGGCGGCTGATCTCCTCGCCCCGGGTATACGGAACCACGCAGAAACTGCAGTACTTGCTGCAACCTTCCATCACCGACACGAAGGCACTGGCGCCCTGCGCACGCGGCTCGGGAAGACGGTCGAACTTCTCGATCTCGGGAAAACTGATATCGACCAGGGGAAAGCGGGTACGGCGGACCTGCTGAACCAGCACCGGAAGCCGATGCAAAGTCTGCGGCCCGAACACGATATCGACAAACGGCGCCCGCTCACGCAGCGCCGCGCCCTCCTGGCTGGCCACGCAGCCACCGACGCCGATGATGATCTCGGGGCGGCGTTCCTTCAGGGCACGCCAGCGACCCAGAAGGGAAAACACCTTCTCCTGGGCTTTTTCGCGAATCGAACAGGTATTCAGCAACAGCAGGTCGGCAGCCGAGGGATCGTCGGTCACCTCCGCGCCATGCAGTTCGCGCAACGCGTCGAGCATGCGACCGGAGTCGTACTCGTTCATCTGGCAGCCGTGCGTCTGGATATAGACCTTGCGGATCGTCGCGGTCCCCGGCGTCACGACCGGATCCGCGCCGTCAGAAGGGTACGTC
>SLHN01000013.1 GCA_007136145.1 Thioalkalivibrio sp. | reverse complement strand
TCTTGTCGCGAGCCAACAGTGTAAGCAACCGCACGAAAGCCATCGTGGTCGACATTTCGCGCTCGCCACTGGACTCCAGTAGCGACCCGAAGGCCTCCAGGCCTGGCACCTCCAGCGGTGCGGCCAATGGCCGGCGGACCGGCAAGAAGCCCCCCAGCGCCTTGCGGCGCTCGAGCATGTACTTGATCTCCGGCGTGTCGGGCTTGGGGCGGATATACTCGGCGGCCTCGACCTGGGCATCGGACAGCGGGATATCAAACCGGTTGCGGAAAGCTTTCATGTCTTCCACATCAAGTTTTTTCTGGCTATGAGTGCGGTTCTGCGCCTCGCCCGCCGTGCCCATGCCGTAGCCCTTCACAGTATGCGCGAGGATCACAGTGGGCTGGTCAGCATGCTCCGCCGCAGCCTTGTAAGCGGCATAGACCTTCGCCGGGTCGTGACCGCCTCGGTTGAGGCGCCAGATGTCCTCGTCCGACATGTTGGCGACCATCGCCCTCAACTCCGGGTACTTGCCGAAGAAATGCTCGCGCACGTAAGCGCCATCCCGGGACTTGTAATTCTGGTAGTCACCGTCCACGGCCTCCATCATGCGCCGCTGCAGCAGGCCGTCCTGATCCCGCGCCAACAGCGGATCCCAGTAGCGACCCCACAGGACCTTGATCACATTCCAGCCCGCACCCCGGAAGGTGGCCTCGAGTTCCTGAATGATCTTGCCGTTACCACGCACGGGGCCATCGAGGCGCTGCAGGTTGCAGTTGACTACCCAGATCAGATTATCGAGCTTCTCCCGCGAAGCCAGGGTAATGGCTCCGAGCGACTCAGGCTCATCCACCTCGCCGTCACCAACGAAGCTCCACACTTTGCGGTCGTCCGTTTTCGCCAGCCCGCGGTCCTGCAGGTATTTCATGAACCGCGCCTGGAAAATACTCATGATCGGACCGAGACCCATCGACACGGTGGGAAACTGCCAGTAGTCCTGCATCAACCAGGGATGCGGGTAGGAGGACAACCCCTTGCCATCCACCTCGCGCCGGAAGTGGTCCAGTTGCTCCTCGGTCAGGCGCCCCTCGAGGAACGAACGCGCATACATACCGGGTGCGGAGTGACCCTGCACGAAAACGAGATCGCCGCCGTGTTCATGCGAAGGGGCACGCCAAAAATGGTTGAAGCCAACATCGTAGAGCGTCGCCGCCGAAGCAAAGGTGGCGATGTGGCCACCAAGCTCCGCCGACACCCGGTTTGCCTTGACGACCATCGCCATCGCGTTCCAGCGAATGTAGGAACGAATGCGGTGCTCCATTGCGCTATCGCCAGGAAATACGGGTTCCTGGCGCGGCGGAATGGTGTTCACGTAGGCAGTGTTGGCTGAGTACGGCAGGTAGGCACCGCTGCGACGGGCCTTGTCGATCAGGGACTCGAGGAGCTGGTGCGCGCGCTCCGCGCCGTCAGCCTCAAGGACCGCCTCGAGGGCATCGATCCACTCCTGGGTTTCCTGCGGATCGATGTCGTGCGAGTCAGCGTTTGCGTTCATGCGTGATCCCTTGATAAGAAGCGTGTTGCAGCGCCCGGAAGATACGGCAGCACCAGCGTCACGCCCCCTTTCTGCTACTATGGAACGGCTGGCGGCTCGGGCGCGCGCAGGGGAGCAAGTATCCGGACTGAGGCCCGTACAGGTCAAGTCGGTATTATCGGATGCGGGCAAGTTCGGCGAAAATGGGTACAACTACCTTGGATATTCGCCCAAACGTCGCAGATCACGGATTCCGGACCCCGTGCCGCGCGGATTTCGAAGGCAGCATTGCAACGGCCGCTGACCAATTCTTCAGGGCACTGCACGAAACGCCTTGCGAGAACCTGGCCGCGTGCGGCGCGGCGGATGAAACGGGAAGATTGCGCCCTATATCCGCACGCATCCGGCCAACGGATGTCTCCTTCGACCTACCACGGAAAACAGGCGACGGCCGGACGACAGCAACGACGATCGCCGGTACCATCGGAACCTTCAGGATACAACACCCGGGTGGATCCCAAGCCCACCACTTCATTCCCCAACCTCTATGGACATGATGATCGAAGCCAAGATCCTGCCCCCTGATCAACGACCGATGGCGAACCGCTTCCGCGGGTTCCTGCCGGTGGTGGTCGATGTCGAGACCGGCGGCTTCGATTGCCGTCAACACGCCTTGCTACAGGTTGCCGCCGTATTCCTGCGTCGCGGCCAGGACGATCACCTGTACCGCGAGCGCACGTTGAGCCTTCATGTACGCCCGTTCGAGGGGGGGCTGCTGGATCCGAAATCTCTTGAAGTCAACGGCATCGACCCGTTCCACCCTCTGCGTATCGCGCACCCCGAGGACCAGGCACTTGGCAAACTCTTCAGTGAGGTTCGCAGGGAAGTGAAGATAAACCAGTGCAAGCGCGCGATTCTGGTGGGACACAATGCCCATTTCGATCTCGGCTTCGTACATTCCGCGGCGGAACGCTGTGGTATCCGCCGCAATCCCTTTCACCCGTTCAGCAGCCTGGATACCGTTTCGCTGTCGGCACTGGCCTTCGGACAGACGGTGCTGGCGCGGGCGGCCGAAGCTGCAGGAATGACCTGGGACAACGAATCCGCGCATAGCGCGGCCTATGACGCGGAAATGACTGCCGACATCTTTTGCGCAATCGCCAACCGATGGATGGACACCGCCGGCATTCCACCTGCCGCAGCGCTGCCTATGGAAGTTGAAGGACAGGAGTAACGAAGGGGGGCGCGACCCCATCAGGGAAAATCGCGCCTGTGGTTAGCGCAAAAACACAGTCACGGAAACTGAAACGCTTCAGACCTCTTGTCCGTGTCTGTCCGTGCTTTCCGTGGCTCGCTTTTTCATCCTTCAGGGTAGCCGCTGACCCTGAGACGCCCGGACCCGCAACGGTGCGATTCGCCGACGCTCGTTGACAACCTGATAGGGATTGCATCGCGCCGATGGACCCACACGGCCACCGCTCGGGGCGGAAGCGATCGATGGGCAGCCGAAGCGTTCCGAATCCTCGGCAGCCCGGCTAAGGCAATTTCTGTCAAAAAAGACACCATCTTGCTGGTCTTTTCGTCCGCCGGCTGCGTTGCCCCCCAGTTGCATGGAGCCACCATGCGCCCGGGAGGGCGCCTTGCCGACGAACAAAAATCCGGCGCAATCCGGTATCTTTTTTTTCCGGCAATCGCCTAAGTGCTTTGCTATTCGCGCTTCGCGTGCGCGTCGTCGACAAGTTTCTTCAACTCACCCTTCTCGAACATCTCCAGGGTGATGTCGCAACCGCCGATCAGCTCGCCATCGACGTAGATCTGCGGAAACGTCGGCCAATCCGCGAAGCGCGGAAGATTCTGGAACACTTCCTGATCGGCAAGCACATTGACAAAGGCAAATTCGCGCTCGCAGCGCTTCAACGCCTCGGCGGCGCGACTCGAGAACCCGCACATCGGAAATTGCGGTGTACCCTTCATGAAGATAACCACCGGGTTTTCTTCGACCTGCTGACGAATCCTGTCCATGACATCCATGGGAGCCTCCTGACGACTCGATCGTTACTTGCGGCAACGCACTCAGAACGACGTTACCGGACGTGTATCTGGCATCCGATTTCCGGGTGCGGAGGGTTTAGGCCCGGCGAGGAAACAACCGCATTTCTCCAGGCGATCCGGAAGCATCAGACGTTGAAGCGGAAATGTACAACGTCCCCTTCCTTCATGCCGTATTCCTTGCCTTCCAGACGCCATTTTCCGGCGTCCTTCGCTGCCTGCTCCCCGCCGAGCGCCACGAAGTCATCGAAGGCAATGACCTCGGCACGGATGAAGCCCTTTTCGAAATCGGTATGAATGACACCAGCGGCCTGGGGCGCCGTGGCTCCCCGGCGCACGGTCCAGGCGCGAACTTCCTTCGGCCCGGCCGTAAAGAAGGTCTGCAGGTTGAGCAATCGATAGGTACCCCGGACCACACGATCCAGTCCAGGTTCGGAAACACCGAGTTCCGCGAGAAACTCCGCTCGCTCGGCATGCTCGAGCTGTGCGATCTCCGCCTCCAGGGCCGCGCAGACGGGCACCACCTCGGCACCCTCCTGCGTGGCGTGCGCCTCGACCTGTGCCAGCAATGGGTTGTCGGTGAACCCACCCTCGGCGACGTTGGCGATATACATCAACGGCTTGGCGGTCAGCAAGTGAAGATCGCGCAGGAGCCACAGCGATTCCTCGGACAGCGCCTGGGCGCGAACCGGTGTCCCCTTGTCCAGGCCCGCCGCCACACGTTCGGCGATCTCTAGACGGGCGACGGCATCCTTGTCCTGTGACTTTGCCGCCCGTGTCAGCCTGGTAACCGCCCTGGACACCGTATCCAGGTCCGCGAGCGCCAGTTCGGTACTGATGGTCTCGATGTCGGACAATGGATCCACCCGCCCCGAGACATGCACGACATCATCATCCTCGAAGCAGCGGACCACCTGGGCAATCGCGTCAGTTTCCCGAATATGGGCGAGGAACTTGTTGCCCAGGCCCTCACCCTCAGCGGCCCCGGCAACGAGTCCCGCGATATCAACGAATTCGACGGTGGTGGGCAGCACCCGCTGCGGCTTCACGATGCCGGCCAGCGCGTCGAGACGGGGATCGGGAACCTCGACCACGCCCACATTGGGATCGATGGTGCAGAACGGGTAGTTCTCCGCCGCAATCTCGGCTCTCGTCAGGGCATTGAACAACGTGGATTTGCCAACGTTGGGCAGTCCGACGATCCCACATTTAAGGCTCATGATTGGTTCTCTTTGTCCGACACAGCACGCGCATGAAGACTTCGCACCGCCTTGTCCCAGTCCCCGGTAACGAGATCGGGCACCGATTCCAGCGCCGCGCCAATGGCTTCGCGCATAGCCATCTCTTCGGCACGCGGGGGGCGCTCCAGCACATAGCCGATCACGGCCTCGCGAATCCCCGGGTGACCGATGCCGATCCGCAGACGCGCGTAGTTAGGACCAAGGTGCCGATGCAGATCGCGCAGGCCGTTGTGCCCGCCATGCCCACCCCCCATCTTCAGCCTGGCGGTACCCACCGGCAGATCGAGTTCGTCGTGCACGGCCAGAATCTGACCTGGGGGAATCTTGTGGAAGCCGGCGAGTTTCTGCACGGCATTCCCACTCTTGTTCATGAAGGTCAGTGGCTTCAGGAGGTCACAGACCGCGCCACCGATCGTGATCCGCGCGATCTCCCCTTCGAAACGCGACTCGGCGCGGAACGATCCACCGAGATCGTCCGCCAGGCGATCGACAAACCAGAAGCCCGCGTTATGCCGTGTGTCGGAATAACGCGGGCCGGGGTTCCCCAATCCGACAATCAGGCGTATGGGTAACGTCTGGACCGGGTTGACAGCCATCGTCCCGAATCAGGCTCCCTCGCCGCCCGCGCCGGCGCCATCCTCTTCACCTTCGGCATCATCCGTCACCTTCTCGCCACGCGGCAGCAGCACACCGACCACAGCCGAGTCATGGCCTTCGTGGGCAAGGGCGACTACGGTCACGCCCGCTGGGAGAACGATCTCTGACAGGTGAACGGAGACACCCACTTCAAGGTTTGCAACATCAATATCGATCGACTCGGGCAGGTCCGCCGGCAGACACTCGATCTCCACCTCGGTCAACTGCCGATTGATCATCCCACCGCCCGTCTTCACACCCTTGCAGATTTCCTCATTGACCAGGTGCAGCGGGACGTGGACACGTATAGGCTCGTCGGCGCTGACCCGCAACAGATCGATGTGCACCAGCGTCGGCTTGAACGGATGGCGCTGCACATCGCGCAGGACCGCGCGTTCGGCCTTCCCGTTCAGATTCACGGTCAGAATATGGGAATAGAACGCGTCATTCTTCAGGTTCAGCATGATCGCGTTATGGTCCAGGGTGATCGCCTCCGGTTCCTGGTGCCCCCCGTAAAGAATACCCGGCAACTTGCCGGCGCGGCGCAGGCGGCGGCTCGCACTCGATCCCTGCTCCAGGCGCGTTTCGGCTTCAATGACAAAATCCGTACTCATCGTGACATTCTCCAAAATGAACACGCCTCATCCGCGACCAGATGAGGCGCCAGAAAGGGCTCGCAGCCCAAAGCGGCGGACCGGATAAAGGCTCCGCCAGAGCGGGGTCAGTCCACGAACAGCGAGCTGACCGATTCTTCCATGTTGATGCGTCGAATGGTTTCGGCGAGCATCTCCGCCACCGACAGCTGCCGGATGCGGCTACAGGCCTGCGCATTCGGCTGCAACAAAAGGGTGTCGGTAACCACCAGCTCATCGAGCATGGAACCCTCTATATTAGCAACAGCGGGCCCGGAAAGCACGGCATGCGTTGCGTAGGCGTACACCTTGGCCGCACCATGCTCCTTCAGCGCCCGCGCCGCCTGGCAAAGGGTACCGGCGGTATCGACCATGTCGTCGATGATCACGCAGCACTGCCCCTCGACATCCCCGATGATATGCATGACCTGCGCCTCATTCGCTCGCGGTCGCCGTTTGTCGATGATCGCCAGATCGGCATCATCCAGGCGCTTCGCAATTGCGCGTGCCCGCACAACACCACCGACATCCGGGGACACCACCGTGACTTCGCCGGCCTCGCGCCGCCAGATGTCGCCCAGCAGGATCGGGGAGGCATAGATGTTGTCGACCGGCACGTTGAAGAATCCCTGTACCTGGTCGGCATGCACATCAATGGTCAGCACACGGTCGGCACCCACGGCCTCGATCATGTTCGCGACGACCTTGGCCGAGATCGGCACGCGGGCCGAGCGCACCCGACGATCCTGTCGTGCGTAACCGAAATAGGGGATGACCGTGGTAATGCGACCCGCGGAGGCCCGACGCAGGGCATCCACCATGATCAGCAGTTCCATGATGTTGTCGTTGGTTGGCCGCCCGGTAGGCTGAACCACGAAGACGTCCCTGCCACGGACGTTCTCGAGAATCTCGATCTGGACCTCACCATCACTGAAGCGACCAACGGTCGCCTTGCCCAGGCGCAGGCCCAGATGCTCGGCAACCTTGCGCGCGAGTTCCACGTTCGCGTTACCCGCGAAGATCATCATTCGGCTCTGATCCGCCACAGTTAGTCCCGGTCTGGATGCATGGATGACGTTTGGCAGACGCACGTCGCGAACTGCCGGCCGGCATTGTAGCGCGGGACCGAAGATGATTCCGCCTTACGGCGGCATATCCAGATGCGCGGCCCCACCGGTGACGCATCATCAAGCCGTCGGCGCCACGCTTCCTGTAGGGTACGCCGGCAGGATTACGGCGCGCTGCGCGCTCCGCCCTTCGGGCCGCCGCCTGTCGGCGACGTTCTGCCCCTGCGGGGCAGTCGAACCTTGAGGTTCAAACCCTGCCGGCCCCACTTCGCGACGCTCCATCAACACTACCAGCGCCGCGATTCCTGTATGGCTGGGCCGGCAGGATTCGAACCTGCGAATGCCGGGATCAAAACCCGGTGCCTTACCGCTTGGCGACGGCCCAGTGACTCGTTACTTCATTTTCGCTCAACTCAGACCACACTGGCTATTGGTAATGTCAACCCCCGCCAACACCAATCGCAGCGGCGAACGGTTGGTCAGCCGCCCCACCCAACTCTGCCACGGCTTCGGCTGCACCGACTGCGCGGCACACGCCGCGTGCCGGCTCGGAAACAGCCCGAACAGACAACCACCCGTCCCGCTCAGCCGCGCGGGCACACCGATCGACTCCAGCCAACGCAGCGCCTGGTCTACCGATGGATGAGCCGCACGCACCAGCGGCTCGAACACATTCTCCAGCGACTCGTAGCCTGAAGACGCGATTCTCTCGGTGGGGCGGTCCCTTGTCAATTCATTCGCGTTAAACATGGCTGCGGTAGACACGGAAACGCCAGGGTTGACAAGCAGAACCCATGGAGTGTCGGGCTCGACCGGAAACAGCCGCTCACCCACCCCTTCCGCCCAGGCCGCACGCCCTTGAACAAACACTGGGACATCTGCTCCCAGGCGCAAACCGATGTCCGCCAAGGCAACTTCGCTTAAGCCCACGTCAAACAATTGGTTGAGCGCAACAAGAGTGGTCGCCGCGTCGGAACTCCCGCCCCCCAGCCCACCACCGACGGGGATTCGTTTCGTCAGTTCGATTCTGGCTCCGAACGAAACCCCGGAAACATCAGCGAGGAGCCTTTCCGCCCGCATGCAAAGATTGTCCTCACCCGCAGGAGCCGCGTCGACATACAGTTCGAACTTCCCGGCTGGCAGCGGGATGAAGCGCAGATGATCGCAGAGAGGCGCGAACTGGAATACCGTCTGCAGCTCATGATATCCATCGATGCGCTGCCCGGTAATCTGCAGAAAGCGATTGATCTTCGCTGGCGCCGGATACGCCCTTTCGAATCGAGTGGTCACATCGAAGCCGCCGCGGCGAGTTCCCAACGCTGAACCTGCAGACGGACGCGCATGTCATCGCGTCGAAGATCCACTGCCATTGGCATCGCCACGGGATCCACATCATCAAAGACCCCATACGTGATCTCCCAGCCGTCCTGGATAAGTCTTCGTGGCTGGCCACCGATATCAGCACGAAGGTCGAACGGCACACCCGGTCTCGCCATTCCCCGAACCCAGTACTCCAGGCCGTTCACGGGAAGGTCGCGCCCCGCGATCAGCCTCATCAAGGCATCCGGATCGTCGGCTTCGAAGCGCTCGCCCTCTCGAGTGACGAGTAAAGCGCGAGCGCCCCCGAGAATAAGCCGACCTCCTCCCCGGCCCATCGGGCCCGAAAGATCGATCACCTGCCCCGCTTCCTCCGCGCGCCAGCTGAGCTGACCGCTCCAGGTTTCACCGGGCAGTTCAAGGGTCAGCCGCCCAACGAAGCGCCAATGACTGAAAGAACCAAGTCTTGACGCTCGAGCATCGAACTCGGCCTCCGAGACAGCGGCATCGTCGGAGATTTCCGGCAGCGTCGAGCAGCCCGGGAGGCTGATCAGGACCAACGCCAATACTAACGAGACAACGATGGCCGAGGAACGCATGCAGGTCATCCGCGTCACCGCACGGAGTATCCGACCGCGGAACCAGCCTGCCACATTCAAAATCCGAGCTCGCGCTTCACGCGAAGCAGCCGCTCGTGTTCGGGATCCTGCCGCAACGCCTCCTGGATGACCGTTCGCGACTCGTCCTCACGGCCCAGTTCCCACAGAACCACGGCGAGATTGCTGGCGATCTCACCGTCCTGCATCAGCGAATGAGCCCTTTCCAACTGGACGACCGCCTCTTCGAGACGCCCGAGCCGATACAACACCCAGCCATAACTGTCGACGATCGCCGCATCGTCAGGATTCTGCTCATAGGCCCGCGTAATGAGGTCGTATGCCTCCTCGTAACGATCGGTTCGGTCAGCCAGTGTGTAACCCAGAGCGTTCAGAGCAGAAACATTATCCGGGTCCATTTCCAGGATGGCCCGGAAATCGGCTTCCGCGGCGGCAATATCACCGGCGCGCTCATGCACTAGGCCGCGCAAGTAAAGCAACTGCTCGGAACGAGGGAACTGTATCAATCCCTCGGCCAATCGCTGCAAGGCCTGATCCAGCTGTTTGTGCTCCCGCAACAGATTGGCTTCGCCAAGATATGCGCGCAGGACCACTGCCTCGTCCTGGTCTTCCTGCAGCCGACGATACAGTTCCCGCCCCGCTGACAGCCCATCGAGTTCCGCCGTCAGACGCGCCAGGCGCAACTTCGCGTCATCGGAATGCTCGCCGGTCTCCACGGCACGGTACGAGCGTCGCGCAGCGTCGAAATCACCAGCCTGCTCATGCAGTCGACCGAGGTAGTAGTTGGCATCATGGACGCGCAGGCCAGCAGCAAGCAGCCGTTGCAGATAATCCTCCGCGAGGTCGAAACGACCTGCCTCGAGACTGAGCAACGCCATCGTGAGCAGAAGATCCCCATCATTCGGCGCGAGTACGATCAAGCGTTCGAATTCCGGGCGCACACGATCGAAATCCCTCGCATCGACAAGGGCGCGCGCATAGGCAAGGCGGACATCGCGGCGATCCGGATGCGCATCCACCGCAGCCGAAAGCGCCATGATAGCGGCCGTGGGATCGTCGAGTTCGGTAAGTGCACGCGCCAGAATCATGCGCAACTGCACCGCGTCCGGAAACCGCTCGACCCCTGATTGAGCGACATCGCGCGCTCGCTGGAATTCCTCGAAACGCAGAGCGAGTTCGGCGTTGGCCTGCCAGGCCGCTGGTTGTTCCACATTGGCAGTGACCAGCTGTTCCTTTGCCAGCAGCGCTGCATTTCGGTTTTCGGCCTGGACCAGCAGCGAAGCGGCGACCCGAAAGCCTTCCTCATTGCCGAGCTGGTCGACGATGCGTTGCAGCAATTCCAGGGACTCCCGGGCCTCCCCTTCGTTGACCCTCAGAACGGCCGCGATCTGCACCGCCTCCATGCTGCCAGGAGACAGCAAGAGCCAACGTTCGGCGGCCCGCAGCGCCCGCGAATGATCGCGTGCAAAGAGGGCGAGGCGAGTCGCTCTCTCGGCAACCTGCGCGTCCGCACTCCGTCGCGCGGCCTCCAGGTAGTATCTGCTCGCCTGGTCATAGTCGCCGGCCTGGGCCGCGAGCTCTCCAGCCAGCAGACTGAACAGAAGCTCAGCCTCGGGATCATGGACAGCACCAGTGTCCGGTATCGAAAGTATTGGCGGAACATCGATATACTCCGCCCCCGAAGCATTCAGGTGGCTTTGTGCGCAGCCGAGCAGGAAGACTGCGGGCAGCGCAGCGGCGAGTATTCGCGGCATGATTGATGGCTTCCACATGATATCGCTGGATTGGACGGATGATGACCGCAGCGGGTTCCAACAGGATTTTCCTGCTATAACCATCCGGCCCCCACTGTATCGAATAGCTCCAAGCAGTACACTACCCTGACAGTGACCTCAGGTTAAGACAAAAAGACCGCAAACGATGCTGTTCGCTCTGGGAATCAATCACAAAACGGCGCCGGTCCAGGTACGGGAACGGTTGGCCGTCAACGATGTGCAACTGGGAGATGCACTGGACTCGCTGCACAGCGGCGTGAAGCTTCCCGAAGCCGCGATCCTATCCACCTGCAATCGAACCGAGATCTACTTCCGCGAACAGGACCGTGCCGGGGAAGACCGGGTGCTCGATTGGTTGGGCGGATTTCACGGGATCCGTCGCAGCGAACTCGAGTCTTACCTGTACCGGCATCACGACAACGAGGCGGTGCTGCACACCCTGCGGGTCGCCTGCGGACTCGACTCGATGGTGCTGGGAGAACCGCAGATCCTCGGGCAGATGAAAAGCGCCTATCAACACGCCCATGCGGCAGGCACTCTCGGGTTATCGCTGGAACGCCTGTTTCAGCATGCCTTCGCAACAGCCAAGGATGTGCGCACATCAACTGCGATCGGGGCCAGTGCCGTGTCGGTGGCCTTCGCCGCGGTATCGCTGGCACGACAGATTTTCGGCGACCTGAAGCCCCTGACCGCGTTGGTGATTGGCGCGGGCGAAACCATCGAGCTGGCTCTGCGCCACCTCGTCGGCCATGGGATTGGCCACGTAATCGTGGCCAATCGTACCGTGGAGCGAGCGCATACCCTCGGCGATCGTTTCCGGGCGGAACCGATCGCTCTCAGCACCCTGCCCGATTATCTGCACCGTGCAGACATCGTGATAAGTTCCACCGCGGCACCGCTGCCGATTCTGGGCAAGGGCGCAGTGGAACGAGCCATCCGCAAGCGACGGCATCGACCCATGTTCATGGTCGACATCGCGGTACCACGGGATATAGAACCCGAGGCCGGAGACCTCGAGGACATCTACCTTTACACGGTTGATGACCTGCACGAGGTCATCAACGAGAACATGGCATCCCGCCAGGCCGCGGCGGAACAGGCCGAACAGATCATCGCCGCGCGTGCCGACGAGTTCATGCGTTGGCTGCGCGCCCGTGACTCCGTCGAAAGCATCCGCCAGTTGCGAGAGCAGGCGACGAATATTCAGCAAGAGGCTCTGGCGCGCGCCGAAGCGCAATTACGCGCTGGACGAACACCGGAGGAAGTCCTGCATCAACTTGCACACATTCTTACCAACAAGCTCATGCATGCACCATGCAAGACACTGAATGCCGCCGCGCATGACGGTGATGCCCAACTGTTCCGGGCCGCGCACCGCCTGTTCCTTTTGCCCGATGACCAGGACGGGGACTCCCGGGACGATTCGTGAAAGAGTCGTTCCGGCGGAAACTGGAGGGGCTTTCCGAACGCCACACCGAGATCGCCGGCCTCCTCGCAGCACCGGAGATCGCCGCGGACCCGGATCGCTTTCGGCGACTATCCGTCGAATACAGCCAGCTCGAACCCGTGGCTGCCGCCTGGAAATCCTGGGTTGACAATCAGCAGGCGCTCGAAGAAGCGCGCGCCATGCTGTCCGATCCCGAGCCGGAAGTGCGCGCGATGGCGGAAGACGAAGTCGAGCGGCTGCAGAAGGACAGCGAGCGGCTGGAGCACTCCCTGCAGACGCATCTGGTGCCACAGGACCCGCATGATGCATCCAACACTTTTCTCGAGATCCGCGCCGGAACCGGTGGCGATGAGGCCGCGATATTCGCCGGAGACTTGCTACGCATGTACACCCGCTATGCGGAGCAACGCAACTGGACAATGGAGGTTCTCAGCGCCACCGAGGGTGAACACGGCGGCTACCGGGAGGTAATCGTCCGGGTCATCGGCAACGCCGTATTTTCACGTCTGAAGTTTGAATCCGGCGCACACCGCGTGCAGCGTGTGCCGGAAACCGAGGCGCAGGGTCGCATCCACACCTCGGCAGCGACGGTTGCAATCCTCCCCGAACTTGATGCAGTGGAAATGCCGGAAATCAACCCGGCCGACCTGCGTATCGACACCTACAGGGCCAGCGGTGCCGGTGGCCAGCACGTCAACCGCACCGACTCCGCGGTACGCCTGACCCATCTCCCCACAGGCATGGTAGTGGAATGCCAGGATGAGCGTTCCCAGCACAAGAACAAGGCTCGAGCAATGGGCCTGCTGGCAGCACGCATATACGAGGCCGAACGCAGCCGACAAGCCGCCGAGCAGAGCGCGGCGCGCAAGAATCTGGTCGGAAGCGGCGACCGCTCGGAGCGCATCCGGACCTATAATTTCCCCCAGGGGCGAGTGACCGATCACCGGATCAACCTGACACTATACAAACTCGATGATGTGATGGCTGGGAACCTTGATCCACTGATCGACCCCCTGACTCATGAACACCAAGCCGAACAACTCGCAGCACTCGCCGCCGACTGAACCCACGAGTATCGCAAACCTGCTTGCCGAAGCACGTCGCCGGTTGCTGGCAGCCGGAATCGAATCGGCCGGGCTCGAGGCGCGACTGCTGGTCGGGTACCAGTTGAACATGGACGCCACCCGTTTGATCGCTCATGGCGAGCAAGCCCTTTCCGATGATCAGATCGGGGCTGTGCGAGCCCTGATCAACCAACGCGTGGACGGCGTACCCGTCGCCTACCTTCTTGGTCAGCGGGAATTCTGGTCGCTGCCGCTGCGGGTCGACGAGTACTGCCTGATCCCGCGCCCCGATACCGAATTGCTGGTCGAACGCGCCCTGGGTCGGCTGCCCGACGGCCCTGCTCGGGTAATCGATCTCGGCACAGGATCGGGCGCGATCATCCTCGCACTGAAGAGCGAACGGCCGCGTATCGAGGCCTGGGCAAGCGATACCAGCTCCGGCGCTCTGGCCATTGCCGCCGCCAACGCCAGGGACCTTCGCCTCGACGTCCACTGGTTCCGGGGTCATTGGCTCGACGCCGTGTCACCCCGACCATGGTTCGATATGATCGTCAGCAACCCGCCATATATCGGCGCTTCGGACCCGCATCTGGAACAGGGCGACCTCCGATTCGAACCTCGTAGCGCGCTGGTCGCCGCTGGCAGCGGGCTCTCGGATCTGGCAACGATCGTGCGGCAGGCGGGCCGTTGCCTGCGTCCAGGCGGTTGGCTATTGCTGGAACATGGCCATACCCAGGCACCATTGATACGCCGCATGTTCGAAGAGCACGCGTTCGTCGCGATCGCCAGCCACCGCGATCCCGCCGGGCACGAGCGCGTTACCGAAGGGCGCCTTGCAGATGAATGACAATCCGGCATCCGGCTTTCCGGCAATCGCCTTACCGGACGAAATCCCTGGGCCCCAACGAGCCCATTCCGCGAAACAGTAATTTCCGGCCAGAAGAATCGCCGTTCGGCACCACCAGGTGGCGGTTCCTTGGACGCCACGCGCGGCGATGCCGGATTCCTCGGCCGAAGTCACTGCGTAACGCACGCGCGGATGGGCAGGAGCGGTGGCAATCCGTGCTTGGAAGTGGATCCCTTGATACCTTCCAGTCAGTGAACGAACCATAGGGAGCATGTCTCCCCGTTTTCTGTTCGGTCAATGAATGCGGAACGCTTTCGAGGCGACGGGCCTGCTTCCTCGCGAACCATTTCTTGCCGAGTTCCGCCACTCTTCAGCGCGCCAAGCCTCGGGCAAAGCGGTGAAGTCCGTCCCTATCGGGAAAGCCGCATTGCGATCGAACTTGAACGCCAGCCGCCTGCCGGCGCAATGGTCTTGCGGAATATTTCGGTCGAAATGCCGGGGTGGACCGGTGAATAAAGGCTAGGCAAATCGGCCGACGGCATCTACCATGTGGTTTATGGACTCGACCGTCTGCGCCCGGGAACTGGTCTTTCAAGGCCCACATCGGGAAGCCGATCAGGCTCCCTCTGCCGCGCTGTTGCTGGCCGATTCGCCACTGGTTTCCGAGGTTTCGATCTCCGGCCCCAACCGGATCCTGGTCCGCTATGACTTACGGGACGTCACATTCGCCGAGATCGAATCAGCACTGGAAGAGTTGGGCTTCCATCTGGACAACAGTGTATTCACCCGTTTGCGCCGGGCCTATTACAGTTATTGCGAGGACACCCGCCGCGCCAACATGAAAATCAACCCGAATTGTTTCGGACAATGTGCACGCCGCATTTTCGTGCGGCACTACCAAAGGAGTGAACACGGTTGCCGCGATCCGCGACCTTCACACTGGCGCTCTTACTGGTAGAGAAGGAGATCTCCTCAGATGCTCGTCCGCGTTGGATCCCCGAATCACCATGAGCGGACAAGCGAGCAGCGATGAGCTTCTGCTTCGTTACAGCCGCCAGATCCTTCTTCCGGGGATCGGCGCCGAAGGACAGGAACGACTTGCGGCGGCGCATGCGGTCGTGATGGGACTGGGCGGCCTCGGTTCTCCGATTGCCGCGTACCTGGCAGCGGCCGGAGTCGGTCGGTTGACGCTGGTGGATTTCGACCGTGTCGATCTGAGCAATCTGCAGCGTCAGATACTGCATGGTCAGGGCGACATCGGCCGTAGCAAGGTTGATTCGGCGGCCGAAAGCGTTCACAGGTTGAACCCGGATTGCCGGTTACAACTCGTCGCTGAAAGGCTGGACTCTGCAGCCCTGTCTAACCTGTTCGCCACGGCCAGCGTGATCCTCGATGGCACGGACAACTTCACCAGCCGTGCGTTGATCAACCGTGCGGCGGTTCAGACCCGCGTTCCGTTGGTATCGGGTGCGGTAATCCGATTCGAAGGACAATTGACGACCTTCGACTTCCGGAAACCCGATTCCGCTTGTTATCACTGCCTTTATGGCGATGGCGAGGAATTGGGCGAAACCTGCAGCGAATCAGGCGTACTCGCGAGTTTGCCCGGCGTGATCGGAAGTTTGCAGGCGACGGAAGCATTGAAACTACTGATCGGATTACCCACGCTTCATGGCCGTTTGCTGCTGGTCGACGGCCTCAGCATGAACTTTCGCGAAATGAACCTGGTGCGTGATCCGGATTGTTCGGTGTGTGCCCGTCAAATCCGTGCCACGGCCCGATCGATGCCCTGAAGAAACCAGGGAGGAAATCCATCATTGGATCAGTGACGGGTCGAACCGACGTCGGGTTGCGCGACCTGCGCGGCGAACAAGCCCTCGGCATCGACAACATCCAGGCGATAACGCGCATTACAGAACTCG
>SLHN01000287.1 GCA_007136145.1 Thioalkalivibrio sp. | reverse complement strand
TGGAATTCGTTCAGTTTCACCCGACCGGGATCGCTGGTCGCGGGATGCTGATCAGTGAGGGTGTGCGCGGCGAGGGCGGCTTCCTGATCAACGGTGAGGGCGAGCGTTTCATGGAACGTTACGCGCCAAAGGCAAAGGATCTCGCCTCCCGCGATGTGGTCAGCCGTGCGATTGCGATCGAGGTACGCGAGGGTCGGGGCTGCGGCAGGGACAAGGATCACGTCCTTCTGGATATGCGCCACCTCGGCACCGACACGATCATGAAGAAGCTCCCGGGGATCCGCGAGATGAGCATCACTTTTCTCGGCGTGGATCCTATCGAGAAGCCCATTCCCGTCTTCCCGACGTGTCACTACAGCATGGGCGGAATACCGACCAACCGCGATGGCCAGGTGGTGGTCCCGGTCAAGGATACTCCCGAGGACCCGGTGCCGGGGCTTTACGCCGCGGGCGAGGCCGCCTGCGTCTCGGTACACGGTGCGAACCGGCTGGGTGGTAATTCTCTGCTCGACATCCTGGTGTTCGGCCGCGCGGCAGCGAATCATATTCTCGGTTTCCTGAAAGAGAACCGGTACCACCGTCCATTACCACAGGACTCGGTGAACCAGGCCCTGGGGCGGCTGGCACGCTGGGAACGGCAGGGCGACGGTGAGCCTGTTGAACCGCTGCGGCGGGAGTTACGCAAGATCATGGAGGATCACTGCGGTGTTTTCCGGACCGCCGAGGTGATGCGGGAAGGCGTCGACAAGCTGCGCGTGCTTCGTGAGCGGATCGACAACGCGGTGATCCGGGACCAGAGCCAGACGTTCAACACCGCGCGGATCGAGGCGATGGAACTCGAGAACCTGATGGACTGCGCGATGGCTACGATGTGTTCGGCGTTGGGCCGGGAGGAGAGTCGCGGCGCGCACAGCCGGGTCGACTTTCCGGAACGTGACGACGAGCGCTGGCTGAAGCATTCACTGTATTCGCTGCTCGACGATTCGATGGACTACAAGCCGGTACGCACCCAGCCGGTGACCGTCGAATCGTTTCCGCCGAAGAAGCGGGTTTACTGATAGCTGATCATTGCTCGCGCGCACCCAGGAGATTTGCCGATGGAATTTTCGATCTACCGGTTCAACCCCGACACCGACAGCGCGCCGTACATGCAGTCGTTCACGCTTCCGGACGATCGGATCGAACCCGGCATGATGCTGCTGGACGCCCTGCTGCTTTTGAAGGAGCAGGACGATAGCCTGGGCTTCCGGCGTTCCTGCCAGCACGGGGTCTGTGGCAGCGACGGGATGAATGTGAACGGAACCAATGGGCTCGCCTGCATCATGCCACTCGCGAAGCTGAAGTCGCCGGTGGTGCTGCGGCCGTTCCCCGGAATGCCCGTGATCCGTGATCTGATCGTCGATATGGACAACTTCTATCGCCAGTATCGCGAGGCCGAGCCTTGGCTGATCAACGACTCGCCGGAACCAGAGGTCGAGCGCCTGCAGTCCCCCAAGGACCGGGACCGCCTCGATGGGCTGTACGAATGCATCCTCTGCGGTTGTTGTTCGGCATCCTGTCCTTCGTATTGGTGGAATCCGGATCGCTTCCTGGGGCCCGCCGCGCTGCTGCAGGCCGCGCGCTTCATCGAGGACAGCCGCGATCAGGCGACCGAGCACCGACTCGAGCGCCTTGACGATGCCTACCGCCTGTATCGCTGTCACGGCATCATGAACTGCACCCAGGTCTGCCCGAAGGGCCTGAATCCCTCGCAAGCGATCGGCGACATTCGCCGAACCATGATCAAGCGTTCGGTGTGATCGCGGTCGAAAAACGGGGCAGGTCGCTATCGTGATGCCCGACACCCGCACCCGCTGGCGTTGTCGCCGGGGCATGTTGGAGAATGATCTGCTACTGGGGCGTTTTCTCGATCATGGATATGACAGGCTTGACCAGGAGGGTCGCGATGCCTTCGAACGCTTGCTGGCCTACCCCGATAATCTTCTGCTGGATCTGGTACTGGGGCGGCAAACAACGGTCGATTCGGGAATAGCCCACCTTGTCCCGCTTATCCGCGCCACCACTTCGGATCGCCCTCCGGACTGACGCCGTCCTGCCACGGCTGGCGGCATTCGGGTTGTTCGTGGTGGCAGCCGGCGTGGTGATCTATGCGCTGGTGCACAGCGGTTGGATCCAGGCGTTGCTGACGCTGGCCTTTTCCCTTTTCGCCGCAAACTGGTCCATGCGTCTTCGAGGTCCCCATTGGGACTGGCTGGGCTGTGACGCCGAGGGCCGTTGGTGGCTCGCCACACGCGAGGGGTTGCGCCATGAACAGCGGGTGTTCATCCGCGTGTCGGACGATAGTCGCGTAGGGGCTCGTCTGGTCGTGCTGGTCTGTGACCGAGCGGAGACGGGCGCGGCCCAAGTGCTATGGTTGCCCTGGTGGCGATTGGATCCGGTGGACTTCCGCCGCCTGCGGGTGCGCCTGCGCTGGCCGCCGGAGGCAGAGGACAAACCCGGCAACATGGCGTGGCTTCAGCGTGTCCGCCACCAAGCCATTGGTATACTCGGGGGTCTGACCCAGCGCGGAGCGCAAGCCATGAACACGCCCCGGGAGATGGCCGAAGTCGATCATCTGCTCAGTGACGACCCGGATCACGTCTACACCGAGGATGAACTGGACGCGATCGAGGCCGTCGACCCCGAACTGGCTCTGCGCCTGGATCGGGCACAGACCTTCGCGCAGCGCCAAGTGCTGGATGAGCCCGCCGAGGGGCCGATCGACGAGGCAGCGGTACGTCAGTCCGTGGAGGAAGCACGCCGGATCCTGATGCAGGACGGCGGCGACATCGAGTACGTCGGTCTCGACGGACGCACGGTGCAGGTGCGCCTGAAGGGTGCCTGCGTGGGCTGCCCGCGCTCCACGTTGGACCTGAAGAATGTCGTCGAGCGTCTGGTCCGGGCGCGTTCTCCCGGCGTGGAACGGGTTGCCAATACCTTCTGAGAATACGGACTCAGGTCACCACGTCCGGCGCGTCCTTCAATGTCTGATTTCGGATATCGGCAATTTCCTCCGCCAGCGTGATCAGCGGAGCCAGTGCGGCCTGGGTGTCCTCGTCGAGCAGCTCGGGGCGGGTTTCATGCCTTTCAATGTAGACGCGCAGTGTCGCGCCATGGGTGCCGGTCCCGGACAGCCGGAACACGATGCGCGCGCCGCCCTCGAACAGGATGCGCAGGCCCTGCCCGGAACTGGTGCTGCGATCGACCGGGTCCGAATAGCTGAAATCGTCGGCCTTCACGATCCGCAGCGAGCCGGATTTCTTGCCCGGAAGGGATGGGAGGGCGGCACGGAGGTGGTCCATCAGCTTTTCCGCCCGCTGGCTATCGATCTCCTCGTAGTCGTGCCGGGTGTAATAATGGCGCCCGAAACGCTGCCAATGGTCGCGGACGATCTCGGTGACCGATTGCCCGCGGGCGGCGATAAGGTTCAACCAGAACAACACCGCCCAGAGGCCATCTTTCTCGCGCACGTGATCGGAGCTGGTGCCGAAACTCTCCTCACCACACAGGGTAATACGGCCATCGTCGAGCAGATTTCCGAAGAACTTCCAGCCAGTTGGGGTTTCGTAACAGGGGATACCCAGCGCCTCCGCCACTGCGTCAACCGCCTGGCTGGTGGGCATGCTGCGCGCGACGCCCTTGAGCCCACCACGGTAGGCGGGTATCAGGTGGGCATTCGCGGCCATGACCGCGAGACTGTCGCTGGGGCTGACGAAAAATCTCCGGCCGAGGATCATGTTGCGGTCACCGTCGCCGTCGGAAGCGGCACCGAAGTCCGGTGCATCGCGCCCGTACATGAGTTCGCCGAGTTCGCGCGCGTGGGTGAGATTCGGATCGGGGTGGCGGCCACCGAAGTCGGCCAGGAGCTCGCCGCGCATCACGGTTCCCGGTGCCGCCCCGAGCCTTCGCTCGAGGATTTCCAGTGCATAGGGGCCGGTGACCGCGTGCATGGCGTCGAACCGCATGCCGAAGCTGCCGGACTGGATCAGTGCGCGCATGGCCGGGAAATCGAACAGTGACTCCATCAGATCAGCGTAATCGCTGACTGGGTCGACGACCTCAACCTCCATGTTGCCTACCTTATGCAGACCCGGGTGATCAATGTCCACATGGGACACCCGTGCAGTCCGGTAATGGGTGATTTCCAGGCTGGCGGCGTGTATTGCATCGGTGACCGATTCAGGTGCCGGCCCGCCGTTGGCGACATTGAACTTGATGCCGAAATCACCGCTCGGGCCACCCGGGTTATGGCTCGCCGACAGCACGATACCTCCAGCGGCCCCACGGGTGCGGATAAGGTGACTGACCGCTGGTGTGGAAAGGATGCCGCCGAGGCCGACGGTCACTTTTCCGATTTCATTGGCAACGGCCATATGCAGGATCGTCTGGATCGCCTCACGGTTGAAGAACCGTCCGTCGCCGCCAAGAACGAGTTCGGCGCCCACCAGGCCCACCTGCGTGTCGAAGATGCTC
>SLHN01000030.1 GCA_007136145.1 Thioalkalivibrio sp. | reverse complement strand
TGATTCAACATATCGTCTTCGGCAACCAGGATCAGACGGTTGCTGGCACGCGCCTCGGCGACGCTTGGCGGCGGATGGTCTTCGCCAGGCAGCCGTTGCCTTGCCGGCTCTTGGAAGGTCTCCGGGGAGGCAAGCCCCGCGGCTACGGCCACCGCGCGCACCAGCGTGCGCTGAACGAAGACCGCGCAGTCCAGGGTTACCACATCCCCGTTATCGACGCGCATACGACGCTTGCGCCCCGGCACGATCCGCAAATGACGCAGATTCTCCGGCCCCGCCTTCTGGGACAAGGCAAGTCCGTCCGTGACCCAACGGATGCCCACCACCGGGCCGGAGTGCTCACGCGCCACCGGGGCCAGTCCCGACACGTCACCGACAATCTCCACCGAGGCCCCCGCGTGTTCGAGGTACACCCGCAGATCCCGCGTCTCCAGACCGGGAGCGTCGACGATCGCGCAGTGCACGCCCGCGAGGTCGGGATCTCGACCCCGCGGCTGCTCCGGTGCCGGTTCGAAGGGCAGCACCACCCGGAACGTGGACCCCTCGCCCAACCGGCTATCAACATCAATCTCGCCACCCATCATGTCCACCAGACGGCGGCTGATCGGCAGTCCGAGACCGGTTCCGCCAAAGCGGCGAGTGGTCGAGAATCCCGCCTGAGCGAATGCCTGAAACAGGCTGCGAACCGTTTCCGGGGACATCCCGATACCGTTGTCGACGATGCGGAAACACACGGTTAGCGGCGTTTCGCGCTCGATCTCGGCGCGGATCGCCACGAGCCCGTGCTGCGCCGGCCGGCCACCCGCGAACTTGACCGCGTTTCCCAAGAGATTGTAGAGAACCTGCCGTAGGCGAACATCGTCCGACAGCACCCGCTCAGGGATTCTGGGATCGACGAACAACGCAAGATCCACGTCTTGGCGATCGGCCACTGGTACCATCGAGGCAACCAGACCTTCGACCAGATCCGGAATCGACACCGGTGCCCATTCGATCTCGAGCCGCCCAGCCTCGATCTTGGAGAAATCGAGAATATCGTCGATGATACGCAGCAGCGTGTGGGCCGATGTGCGGATTGTCGTGACCAGGTCGGCCTGGTTCGAGGTCATCCGGGTGTGCTCGAGCACGTCCAGAAGCCCGATCACGCCGTTCATCGGCGTGCGGATCTCGTGACTCATCGCCGCCAGGAAGGCGGATTTCGCCCGGTTCGCCTGCTCGGCGTCGTTGCGCGCCTGGGTCAACTCGGTGATGAATTTCTGACGCTCGCTGATATCCTGCAGGATGCCGACGAACAGGCGTTCGCCCCGGACCCGGTATTCGCGCACGCTCAGGTGCAGCGGAATCGCCCGGCCGTCGCGATGCCGACCGGTAACCTCGCGTCCGGCCCCGATGACACTGGACTCACCCGTTTCGGCAAACCGCGCCAGGTAGTTGTCGTGTTGGCTTGCGTCGGGCTCGACCATCAGCATCGACACGTTGCGACCCACGACTTCTTGTTCCTGATATCCGAACACCGTGGTCAGCGCCGGGTTCGCGCTGCGCACCGTCCCGCTGGCATCGATGCTGATCACGCAGTCGAACAGGTTGTCAACGATCGCGGAGGTTTCCTCCTCCTTATGGTGCAATGCCTCCAGCGCCGCATCCCGCTCACGGATGCCGTGTTCCAGCGCGCGGTTCAGGTCCTGGATATGTCGTTCCGCCTCCTTCCGCTCGCTGATGTCCTGCAACAGCACGAGCGATGCAGGGCGCCCCTCGTGCTCGTAGGGCACGGCAATGGCCTCGCCATCGAAGGTTGACCCATCGAGGCGCAGCCACCGTTCCTCCAGCGCCGGTACGGCGGCACGTTCCTCGTTCAGGTGCCGCAGGCGTTGCCGAGCCCCCGCGTGGTCGTCGGGATGGAGAAAATCGAGAATCTCGCGCCCAATCAGATCCTGATCGGATCGTCCCCCAAGCATCTCCACCGCGCGCGGGTTGACGAACACCAAACGACCTTCGCTCTGCACCAGCACGCCATAGGGCGCAAGTTCGATAAAACGCCGGTACCGTTCCTCGCTCGCGGCCAGCTTCCGCTCCTCCGACCGCTCACGTTCCGCATCGCGAAACACGAGGACCACGCCATGAACCACCCCCGCCGGATTGCGAATCGGCGCCGCGCTGTCCGTGACCGCGCGTTCGCTGCCATCGCGCGCGATCAGAACGGTGTGGTTGGCCAACCCGCGGACGTTCCCGGTGCGCAACACCTCCGCCACCGGGACAACCGCTGGCTCCCGGGTCTCCTCGTGGATGATCCGGAAAACCTCTTCCACCGGCCGGCCGCGGGCCTCGCTCACTAGCCAGCCGGTTAGTTCTTCGGCGACCGGGTTCAGATATTGGACCCCACCCTCCGGGTCCGTGGTGATCACGGCATCGCCGATCGAACGCAGCGTGGTATCGACCAGCTCCTGCCGCAGGAACAACGCGTCGGCATTCCGCCTCACGCGCGCGAGACTGAACAGCGCCAACCCCCCGGCCACCGCGGCAAATACCAGAAACGCACCCAGAGCGGCGGCGTTGGTACGCGCAATCCGTTCCAGATGCGCAACCGTGACCAGCGACGCGGACGTGGAGAGATCGAGCACCGAGTCGATGGCGGCGGTCGCCACCTCGTACCATGCCAGCGCATCCAGCGGATAGTCGCCGCTACCCGCCCGGGCCAGCATCGCATCGAGCTCCCGCGCGAAGTCGCCCCGGATGGCATCCTCCACGCTCTCGATGGCATTCCCCAGTGGCGCGGGCAATCCGGGCTGGCCAGACAACGCCAACAGTTCGTCCAGAGAGCTGCTGACCAAGGTCCGATTGAAACGGATCTGATCCAGGTGGCCACTGGTGATTGGCTCTCCGGCAGCCACATGGTAGGCAACGATACCGCGGATCTGACCGGCATTCTCGCTGAGCACCCATGCGGAACGTATGATCGACAGGTTCCTGCGCGCGATCCCGGCGGGCGATTCCACCAACATGAGTATCTCCTCGCGAAGCGAGGCGGTCGCCGCAATCAGTTCGGTGATGACGGCCAGCCATTCGGAACCCGTGATGGCGGAGGTGCCGTTTGCCGGCGAGAGGTCAATAAGCGACCGTGCCTCGCGCAGTTCTTCCCATGCCATGCGTACCCGGGCGACATGGGTCTCGAGCTCGGCGCCAGCGAAAGCCGTTCCCTCCGCAAGGTTCAGGGCCTTATTCAGGCTGGCATCCCCCTCCGCCCGTAGCCGTCGCAGACCGACCAGGGTCCCGGACGCGGGCCGAGCGCCCAGGGCCACCGAAGTCAGCCCCCGCTCCTGTGCCTGGAACGCTGCCGCCCGGAGCAATTTCCCCACGACATCATGCGCGTGTTGTGCATGGGAAGCCGCCACATAAGATGACAGGGTCTGCGGAACCAGTGCCACACCCACGCCAAGACCCATCAGGCCCGCGATGGCTATGGCGAGATTGATCATGTTGTTGTGGAGAAAGCGGCGGACCGATCTGGTCATGCTGGCGTCCCCTCCCTGGCGTCCTGTTCATGTGCCTGGCGAAAACATGCCTCGAGCGCCGTTGTCAGTCGGAGCAAGGCCAATTTGGCGGAGCGGCGGGCAGGCGCGGACCGGACCGACTGCCGTGTTTCCCTGAGACCAATGCTTTGAGATCTAGAATAGACTCGTTCCAACCATTTTGGGGAACGGTCGTTATTCGGCGTTTCCCTTGAAGGAACTGAACCGTAAGGTGAACGGGAAGGTGGATCGGCGACCTGGATCCCGTGGTCGGGTCCATGGTCCAGGGAATCCCGGGATATCCACAGGCTTGCCCGAAGGCGCGACCGGAGGTTACCGTATGGCGCATTCGGACCGGAGCAAGTCGTTTCGCCTCATCCTGCACAAGACCATGAAACCTCGACAGCCTGCACGGCAACGCAAGGCGAAGGCCATTGCCGAAAGGCAGCCGGACGTCTACTACGTTTATCACTGGAATCGCATCATCGCGGTCATGGCCTTGCTGGCGCTGCTGTTCGGCCTCACGGGCTTTGCGTTCGTTTCATGGTGGTCGTCCGCCCATGCTCCTGCCCCGGCCGTGACCCTGCCCGTGCCCGACGCGCGTACCGATCGCATCGCGGCAACAGAAACCGAAATGCCGCGTGTGTCGCCCGCAACTCCCGAATCCGCCGGCGGGTTCGAGGCCACAACACCGCTCGTCGTCGAGATTCCCCCGGTACCACTCGCGCCGTATCACGACGAGCCAGAACCACCCGCGCCGGATTACGACGAGGCTGCACCGGCAGCGATCGAGGCGAAAGCGTTGCCGTCTCCCGCCGAAGTCTTCGAGTCCGTGACGATCACGCCGTTCGACGATGTGTCCCCGGATTCGTCGGCAACAGCCGTCGCGCCTGATGTTGAGAGCCAGGCTCGAATCGAGCCCGTGGTACCCGACGAAACGGACACGCCGATGCCGATGGAGTCCGCGATTCCGCGCGAGGATGACAGCGAGACTTCGATGGAAGCGGTGTCT